>JAICWX010000100.1 GCA_025934635.1 Streptosporangiaceae bacterium
ACGGGCCCGGCCCGGATAGCGCCCATCCGGACGGGCCGCGGTCGTTCAGCCTCAAGCCTTCGGTGGCCGCCGGCTACGGGATCGCGTTCGCGCGCGGACTGCGGGCCGGGGGCGTCACCCCCGTTTACAAGCACTTTCCGGGACTGGGGCAGGCGACCGACAACACCGACGACGGGCCCGCGTCGGTGCCGCCGCTGCCGGTGCTGAAGTCCGCGGCGCTGCTGCCGTTCGAGGCGGCGATCAAGGCGGGCGCGGGGGCCGTGATGGTGGGGAACGTGACCGTCCCCGGACTGACCGGCAAGGTGCCCGCCACCTTGTCGAAGGCCGCTATTACCAGGGTGCTCCGGGGCCAGCTCGGCTTCGACGGGCTGGTGCTGACGGACTCGCTGTCGGCGCTGGCCGTCGCGGACGCCGGGTACAGCGTGCCGCGGGCGGCGGCGCTGTCGATCGAGGCCGGAGCCGACATGGTGCTGTTCGACAGCGCGACGGCCGCGACCACGACTCATGAGGTCATCGCCAGCATTGTCGCGGCCGTCAAAACGGGGCAGCTATCCAGGTCCCGGCTCGATACCGCCGTTCAGCACGTGCTGGCGGCTAAGAAGATCTCACTGTGCCGTTGAGCGGTAGAGATCGGCGACGCGGAAGGCCAGGTCCAGGGACTGGCCGCGGTTGAGGCGGGGGTCGCAGGCGGTCTCGTAGCGCTGGCTCAGGTCGGCTTCGGCGATGTGGTGGCCGCCGCCGATGCACTCGGTGACGTCGTCGCCGGTGAACTCGATGTGGATGCCGCCGGGGTGGGTGCCGAGGGCGCGGTGGACCGCGAAGAAGCCGGTCACCTCGTCCAGCACGTCGTCGAAGTAGCGGGTCTTGTGGCCGCTGGCCGCCTCGACGGTGTTGCCGTGCATCGGGTCGCAGACCCAGACGACGGAAGCTCCGCTGTCGGCCACGGCGGAGACGAGCGGCGGCAGGGCCTGCCGGATCCGGGCCGCGCCCATCCGGGTGATCAGGGTGAGGCGGCCCGGTTCGCCGTCCGGGTCGAGGGCTTTGACCAGGGCTAGCACGTCGGACGGACTGACGGTGGGACCGATCTTGACGGCGACGGGGTTGCGGAGCTGCTGGGCGAACTCGATGTGGGCGCCGTCGAGGTCGCGGGTCCGCTCCCCTATCCACAGCAGGTGCCCGGACGAGCCGTAGTCGTGCCCGCTGCGGGCGTCGGTCCGGATCAGGGCGCGCTCGTAGTCCAGCAGCAGCGCCTCGTGCGAGGAGTAGAACTCGACGGCGCGGAACTCGCCGGGGTCGGCCCCGCAGGCGTTCATGAACGCGATGGCCCGGTCGATCTCCTCGGCCAGTCGCTCGTAGCGCTGCCCGGCCGGGCTGGCGGCCACGAAGTCCTGGTTCCAGGCGTGGACCTGGCGCAGGTCGGCGTAGCCGCCGCCGGCCAGGGACCGGCACAGGTTCAGGGTGGCCGACGAGCAGTGGTAGGCGTCGAGCAGGCGGCGCGGGTCGGGGGTGCGGCTGTCGGCGGTGAACGCGAGGCCGTTGACGGCGTCGCCGCGGTAGGAGGGGAGCTCTACCCCGTCCCTGGTCTCGGTGACGGCCGAGCGCGGCTTGCCGAACTGGCCGGCCATCCTGCCCACCTTGACCACCGGGACGCTGGCGGCGTAGGTCAGGACGACGGCCATCTGGAGCAGGGTGCGGAACTTGCCGCGGATGGCCTCGGCGGTCGTGCCGTCGAAGGTCTCGGCGCAGTCGCCGCCCTGGAGCAGGAACGCCTCGCCGCGGGCGACCGCGGCTAGCCGCTCGGTGAGCTGGTCGCACTCGGCGGCGAGGACCAGCGGCGGCAGTTCCGCGAGACGGCGTGACACCGCGTCCAGGCGGGCACGATCGGGCCACTGGGGCTGCTGCAGGGCAGGCGAGGTCACCTGCTCCAGGCTAGCGGCGAACCCACGGGGGCGGGGGGCGGGCCGGGGTGGCGGGTTTCCCCCGGCTCGTTCGGTACCTTTTGTCGCGATCAGCCGGCCCGGGCGGGGGACGCTTCCTCGGCCGGCCAGCGGGGTTTCTCATGCTCGGGAGAGGCTTGCATGTCGTTCGGGTCACCGCTGGTGGTGCGATGATGCGGGGATGGCGGATGCGGGCCTGCAGGCGTTCCGGATGACTATCGAGGCGATCGTCGCCATTACCGGCAGGCCGGGGGTGCACCTGGGCGGCGAGATCGAGTCCGGGGTCGTGCGCGTGGGTGACCGCCTGGATCTCCTGGACGGCGGGGAGCTGGTCCGGGTGGTGACGTGCGACGGCCTCGGCTCGTTCAACCGTGTCGGCGGTACGGACCGGTGCCTTCCTAGCGTGCATTGTGGTGCGCTGAGCCTGGGTGAGGTCCGCGAGGGCCAGGTGCTGGCGGGTGCTGAGCTTCGGCGGGCGGAGGATGGCGCGCTGCCTGGCAGTATGAGCCGGCCGGTGTACCGGCGGGAGACTGCGGCTGCTCTCGGGTTCGCTGACCGCTGCGCGCCGCTGCTGGCGGCTCAGGACGGCAGTGCGCCGCCGGCCGCCGGAAACGACGACGAAGCTTGACACTCTCGCGCTCCGGGTTGCCTTTCTGTGCAGTGTTCGCGATTGTCACGGGCGCATCTTCGGCCTGGGCCGCCGCCGTCCCGACCGCCTCCGCCTCCGTCATCCCGGTCCCGGACGGAGCGTACGGCCCGGTCCCGGCGGGAGCGGGCCCCTGCCCGCGGATGACACCCCGGCCGGGATCGTCCGGCAGGTGCCAGGCCTGGCCGCATCTGGCTCCGCCAACACAACTGCCGCATCATTCAGGCAGTTCATGCATAAATACTTCTTATTTGCATTATACAGCCGGTTCCATGCTGACATTATGCTCATTTCGGCAGCGAGACCCTTGCTCGGGAAATAGAGCGCCATAACGGAAACTGAAAGTTTCCTGTAAACCAAGAGGCGGAGATGGAAGTCTTATCTCATGGCGAGCCGCTTTCACGGGCTGCTCGTAAATCTGAGAGCTGAAACAGGGAGGGCCTCGAGATGCGATTCAACTGGCGGCGGCAGGCGGAGCCGAGCGGGCGCAGGGCTGGTACCGGCAAACAGAAGAAAGGCAGCGTGGCGATCGGAGCCGGGGTATCTGCGCTGGTACTTGCGGGTCTCGCAGGAAGCGTCGCATTCGCGACGGACGCGTCAGCGTCGGCCTACGGTTGCACCACCTATGGTCACAGGGTCACGTTTAAGGGCGTCTCTGCCGTCAACGGGACGTGGTGCGGAACGATCAACGGAAGTGGCACCTACGTGAACTACGTCGGCGGGAACTTCTATACCCACCTGGTGCCGCTCGACCAAATCTGCAACTTCAGCGAGCGCTCGGAGTTTTACGACTCGAATGGCCACTATTACGGCTACGTCCAGACCCCGACCGCCTACCGGTGCTCGAACGCCTCCGATCTGCCGAGCATCTCTCTCAAGCGGAATATGAGCCGCGGCTATGTGCTCATGAAGCTGATCTCGAACGGCGGCACAGTTGCCACTGTTAAGGAAAGCATCACCTAGCCCGGCTAGGACCGCTGCGGTCCCGGGTGAATCTGCAAGGTTCGCCCGGGTCCGCGGCGGCCGTGCCTTGACGGGCTCGTAAGCTCGGGAGGTGCACGGCATGGCCACGGCGGTCTGGTGAGGGGCGATGGAAACCGCGGCGGATTGGGTGGTGAGTTTCGCTGGGTTGCTGCGGCAGTTCCGGACCGAGGCCCGGCTGACGCAGGAGGAGCTGGCCGAGGCGGCGGGCGTGAGTCCCCGGTCGGTCAGTGACCTGGAGCGGGGCATCAACCGCACTGCGCGCAAGGACACCGAGGTGCTGCTGGCTGATGCGTTCAGCCTGACCGGGCAGGTACGGGAACTGTTCGTCGCGGCGGCGCGCGGGCGGGCACCGGCCGCGGAGGTGCTGGCGGCCAAATCTGACCGGCCGGGTGGCGGGTCTGCGGCCGTGGTGACGCGGAGCCCGCCGCGGGATATCGGCGGCTTCGCCGGCCGTGCCCCCGAGATGGCGCGGCCGGGCACGAGCAGGTCAGGCCGCTGAGCAGAGCCTGAGCGTTCAGCAAGGCCCACAGCCGGGAACCCGTTCGGTCGCTGGGGTTACGCCTGCCAGCCGTAGTCGGTGCCCGGCCACCGGCCGCGCGGATCCGGGAGGCTCTCCAGATCTGGTTAACAGCCATCGT
The DNA here is from genome assembly GCA_025934635.1 of Streptosporangiaceae bacterium. Next base: position 4,206 of record JAICWX010000100.1, read on the forward strand.
GTCTGCCCTCCTGCGTTTCCGGTTAGTCCCACCCTCGCCACCGGCCGCGGAAGACACCACACAGGCCGGCCCACAGGAGTGCCCACAGGATCGGCCATGGCCAGGAGCCCCGGGCATGCTCTCGTCCTGGCCGAGGCATCATGACGTTTAGCGAGCATCCCGGCGGGAAGCGCTGACCGGGTCAGAAGGAATGGGTAAACCAGCAACGAGGGGGCACCATGCCTGACTTCGGTGAGATGGCTGACAAGGCCAAGGACTTCGCCGGCGACCACGACAAGCAGTCCGACGAGGCCCTCGACAAGGCCACGGACTTCGTTGGCGACAAGACCGGCAATAAGTACGACAGCCAGATCAAGTCCGGCGAGGACAAGGCCGAGAACTACCTCGGCGTCGAGGACCAGAACCAGGATCAGCAGAACCAGGGCAGCAACTAGGCAGGTGGCAGAAGGGCCCCGCGTGGCGGGGTCCTTCTGCTATCTCCGGCCCGGTCCGAGACGGTGAGGGTTCGGCTTGAGTGCGGCGCTACGTGATCTTTACCTGACGGGCGGCCGTCACCACGGAAGGCCCGCCATTCCACCACTCGGCAACATGGGTCCTGACCATCATCGTGAACCACTCACGCTGTTCGCGCTCGGCATCTGCACGGGCCGCCGCAGCCTCGTCAGCGGGATACGAAAACGCGATTTCCCATATCTCAGTCCTGCGGCCAGGCTGGGTTACAGAAAGCCGCAGTGTCACGATCAGCTCATTGTCTGCGCCCCAGGCAAACTCGCCGTGCTCAATCTCGAAACCTGGCTCAAGCCCGGCGATAAGCAGGTCACGCAGCTCAGCGGGGATCGCCGATCCATCCGGCCATACTATTTCCCTATCCGGATACCTGAAACCCATCATTAAAGTCTACCTCGAGACAGGCTGGCCGGCCGCCCGGGATCCCGGACCGCCAGCCAGCCTGCTCGTTTACAGGCGGCTGTCAGCACGCCCGCGCCGACGCCGTTTCCTGATAGGCCGTAATGATACCCTGCGGCCGGACGCCATTACCATTTAGCGCACCGGTGTTGAAGACGACTACGTAAGTGAAGGACGGGCAGGAATTTGACGAATATACGAACTTCTGAGTGCCTATGGTTTGCGTCCCCTGGGCTACGGTGAGCGCGATCGAGCTCGGGTTGTAACCATGCTTGATCAGGTGATTGTATCCCCAGGTGCTCGTACCGCAGCGTAGCGGGTAAACGGCAGGGCCGCGGAAGAACTTCTTTACTATGTAGGTTTTCGACCGGCCGGCACAGGGACTAGCGGCAGCTGGGATAACACTCTTGGCTGCGATCGCCGTAGCGACTGAGCCCGCTGCGGCCGGGGAAGCGGCCAAAGCGCTGCCCGCTCCGGGCAAGCCGAGCCCGGCGGTCGTGACCAGCGATAGGCCGAGCGCCGCGACAATGACCTTGGGCCGGAATTTCATAAAGCGTATTCTCATGTGACTCCCTTGAGCGAGAGATGCGGGACCGGGCAAGGTAATTTCCCTTTCCCGGAATTGCCAAGTAGCGCTCATGCGTGCTTTTCAGGATGGCGTGGCGGGTACTGGCGGTCCATGCGGTTTCACCGGCAGTTTGGCCGGCAGTTTGCAGGGTCCGTCGACGACGGCGACGATGTCCGGGATCGCGCGAATCGTGATCTTCCTCGAGCCGGACCTGTTCAGGCGGTTCGGCCCGCCGCGGCTGTGGTCGTGAACCACGTCACCCGCCCCGCCGCGTTCTCCCGGAATCCCCACTCGTCGGCCAGCGCGGCGACCAGTTGCAGGCCTCGGCCGCATTCGGAGTCCAGGTCCCCGTTCGGGCGCAGCTGCGGCAGCATCTTGCCGCCGGCGTCAGTGACCTCGATGGTGGCGCTGGTCAAGGTGCCGGACAGGGTGACACCGATGATGCCTTCGGGGCCCGCGGAATCGCTATGTATCAGGCTGTTGGTCACCACCTCGCTCACGAGCTGCACCGCCAGGTCCGCGCACGGATGGCCATCGCGGAGCACCCGTCCGACGTATCCCCTGGCAGTCCTGACGTACTCGGGCAGGCTCGGGAACGCCATGCTGGCCTCGAATCTCTCACCGTTCCAGATGACGCCGCCGAGTTCTACCGCACCGCCGATGGTCACCTCGGCTCCGCCGCCGGACCCGTCATCACCGAGCACCCAGTCCGCTACAGCCTTGCGGACCTGCTCCCGCAGCTCTGGTGTGTCCTTGTCCCACCTAAACGGCCGCAAGGCCTGACCATCCGACCCGGTGTCATGTTCTACCGCCCGTTCCATGGCGGAGGCCTCCCATTCGCGTATGCCAATTCGCGTATACCGGCAGTCAAGCCGGTACGGGGAGTAGCCTGAAAGTGTGGATCTGTGGCCTCCGGGCAAGCGGTTCCACAGGTCTACAGGTCCACGCCCCCGCGCGATTGGATCACGCGAATGGCGGACTTTCCTGGCCTAGCCAGGCAATTGATGCAGGACAAAGGCTTCACGCTGCGCGGGCTAGCCCGCGAGCTGAACTACGACCCGAGCTACCTGTCGAAGGTCTTGAATGGCAAGAAGCCGTGCACGCCGGCTATTGCCACGCGCCTCGATGACATCCTGGGCGCGGGAGGCAGAATCGTGGACGCGGCAACACCCCCGTCAGGCCCGGACGGCCGATCGCTGGTCCCCGGCGAACCAACCAACGGGCTTGTCGCGCCTGAACTCGTCGACTACTTCCGCGACCAGCTCGCCGGTCACTACAAGGCGGACATGTTCCTCGGCCCCCGGAACCTGATTCCCACCGTCCAGACACAGACAGAGCTGATTGTCAGCCTGCTCAAGGACGCCGAGACAGCAGTCCGCCGCGATCTGCTCAGCGTCGGCGCCGCCTACACCGCGCTGCTCGGGTGGCTGTACCAGGATGCCGGGGATCTCTCCGCGTCGGCGCGGTGGCGGGACCTGACCCTCGGCCTGGCGCACCGTTCCGCCGACGCCCAGCTGATCAGCTACGCACTGACCAACAAGGCGATGATGGCCGTCGACCTCGGCGACGGCGGCGCCGTCGTCGACTTCGCCCAGGCCGCCCTCGCTGACGAGCCCCAGCTGTGCCCGAAGGTCCGCGTCCTGGCCTTGCAGCACCAGGCGCACGGCCACGCCATGCTCGCCGACCGGGCGCAAGCCGACCGGCTGCTCGAAGCCGCGGAGACGCTCACCGGCCTGGTCGATGATGAATACCCATGGCCGGGCGGCAGCTTCGCGCGATCGTCGCCAGCATCGCCTGACCCGCCCCGACGGAGGTAACTGCCCCCATGGCCGAACCCGTGCCGCTGACCGATGAGCAGATCACCGATGGCCTGACGGGCCTGGACGGGTGGGTTCGGGACGGGGACGCGATCGCCAAGACGTTCGCGCACGCTTACCACGAGTGCCTGCACCTGGCGATGTACGTGGGGGCGAAGGCCCGCGAGGTCGGCCATCACCCCGACATCGACATCCGCTGGCAGCGGATCCGGTTCTCGATCACCACCCACGACGCCGGCGACAAGATCACTGTCCGGGACCTGGAGATGGCCGCGCACATCGACGTGATAGCGGCCGGCCACGGCGCCGAACCCGTCCCCGCCGACGGGTAACGGTGACAAGTTCTTACCCGGTGAGCGGGATCCAGGTTCCGTGGTCGGTGAGGCGGAGCTGCGCGGTCAGGCCGGTGTCGTCGAAGGCGCGGACCAGGTCGTCGCGGCCTTCGCTGAAGTGGGTCCAGCCGTCGTAGTGGGCCGGGACGATCGCGGCGGCCCCCAGGATCGCGGTCGCGGCGGCGGCCCGGATGCTGTCCAGGCTCAGCGCGCGGCCCTCGAACCGGGCCGGGACGCGGGCGGCGCCGGCGTGCAGGACGGCCACGTCGATGGCCGGGGTACGCCGGGCGATCTCGGCGACGGTCCCGATCGAGGCGTTGTCCCCGCTGACGTAGACGACGGGCAGGCCGGCCCCGGACAGGACGAACCCGGTGACCTCGCAGTTGACGAAGCCGCCGGCGTCCCGTTCGGCGTCTTCGGGACCGTGCACGGCGGGGACGCCGGTCACGGTCAGCTCGCCGCCGCCCGGGCGCGGGACGGCGTGGCTGGTCCAGGGGGCCAGGCCGATGGCGGCCGGGCCGAGGCGCCCGGCGCCGCTGCGGGTGGTCAGCACCAGCGGGGCGGCCAGGGCCAGGGCGCGGCCCCGGCCGTCCAGGTTGTCGGGGTGGTTGTCGTGGCTGACCAGCACCAGGTCCACCGGCCCGAGCTCATCCTCCGCGACCGCCGGGCCGGCGGTCTTGGTGAGGTAGCCGTGGGGACCGGGGTCGTCGAAGGTGGGGTCGCTGACGATGCGCAGGCCACCGAGATCGAGGACGACGGTCGGGCCGCCCAGCACCATGGCCGCGCACTCTTGCCTCGGTATCACGGGTTCCACCCTACTGACCGCGGCCGGGCCGTCAGGGCCAGCGGTGGGCGTTGCCTTCGTGCAAGGTGCCGGGCGGGTTCGGCAGGACGCAGAACAGCAGGCCAGCGGGGTCCCGCATCACCTGCCAGGTGTCGACCCGCTGCACGCGACGGGCGCCGAGGTCCTCGAGGCGGGTCACCTCGGCGTCCAGGTCGTCGGTGTGGATATCCAGGTGCACGCGGGCGGTTCCCTCGCCCAGGCGCTGGGTCAGCAGCCAGAAATCCTGACCGTGCAGCGCGGCGCCGTGGTACTCGGGATGGGGGTCGAACGGTTGCAGCAGCGGCCCGCCGAGGGCGCCGGCCCAGAAGGACACCTCGCGGTCGTAGTCGCTCGCGGGTATGTCGATGACGACCTTGAACAGCCGGCTGAAGTGGGCCACCGCACTAACTTACGCGGACGGAGCACTGATGCCCGGCCGGCAGCGCATTCAGGATCTGGCCGGTACCTACGCCGGCTCATGACCCGGTGGGACGAATTGCCACTAACAGCAGGGCGTCGGGCCGTACACTTCGGCGGTGAACGCCGGCGGCGTCTGGCCGTTGAGCGCTCTCGCGGGAGGACATCGCATGCAGGTCCCTTCGGATCCGATGGAGATCGCCGAGCCTGAGGAGAGCGGCCCGGGCAATGCCGCCAGCTCACCTGCCGCGGACGCACCGGCACCCGACTCGGAGACCGGCTCAACGGCGGCATCGACGGTCCTGGCGGAGGTGCTCCCCGGGGTCGCTATCGTGTTCGGTGAGGTCCCGGCGGAACTCATGCCCGAGCTGGTCGACTTCGGGCTCGTGCCGGCCGCCGACCGCATGCAGATCTCAACAGTCCTCGCCTCGATCGGCAACACGGCGACTGTGGCGGGCAACCTCGGAAACGCATTCGCCAGCATGCAGGGGCTCTACAGGCTCAGCGACGCGACACAGGCCATGCTGAAGGCCGGCGGAGCGCTCGCCGTCAAGGATGGCGCCAACCTCGGAGCAGTATTCTCCTCCGGCAAGATCGTCGCTCAGGCCCGCTTCATCCCCGTGACTTCGGTAAGCATTGCGCAGACCGCGGCCGCGATCGGACCAGCGCTGGCCATGATCGCCCTTCAAATGCAGCTGAGTGAGATCACGGGTCTGGTCAGGACCAACATCGCGCTGGCAAGCCAGGTTCTCACGACCATCCGCAACGAGCAGTGGGCCGAACTGACGGGGCTCGTCGCCGCCATCGATCGCGCAGTCGGTCACGCGCGAGAGATCCAGTCGGTCCCGACCTCCCTGTGGGACAGCGTCGCGGGCAGCGAGGCGCCGCTGCGTAAGCAGCTTGAACTGTACCGAGGAAACGTCCGCGACCACGTCGGCCAGATCGCCCGGCCCGACCCGCATCACCGCCGCGAGTATCTCCAGATGAACGCCGAGGCGATCCTCTTCGACACCAACGCCCTCCTGTCCTCCGTCAAGGCATGGACCGGGTATCAGGCGCTCCGGGCCGGGAGGGCGAGAGCCGCTGGGCGCGAAGACGCTCACGAGGCACGGTTCGTCGACGTCATTGCCCGCGACACGCGCGCGGAGCTCGACTTCGCTCTCGCCGAGGCGGCGAGCCTCGTCGATTCGCTGACGCGCGAGCTGCGAATCATCGCCGAGCTCCCCGGACGCGACACACTGTCGCAGTCACTACCGGGAAAGCGGAGGGACGCGAAGGCCGCCCGCCAGACCTCTGCTCGTCTTCTGACGGCGATCGAGCCTCTGGCCGATGCTCTGCATCCGCCAGTCCCTGCACTCGAGGCTCCGGGCGTCGTCTGCGCATCCGGACCGCTGGATCTCGAGCCGTACCTTCGTATCCTGCGATGGTTCCTCGAGGATGACGAGACCCTGCGTGTCCTCGGCTTCCCCGACCAGCTCGATTCCCTCGGCCCGATTTCTGCGATCCTTGGCGGGGCGAAGGAGAAGCTGGCGGCAGCGATGGACAAGACCGGGGCAAAGACACTGGTCGTTGTCACGGATCGCCGCATCATCACCGCCAAGGCGAATGCATTCCTCGAGCAGGGTGAGGTCCGCCAAGACATCCCGATTGACCGGGTGCGATACGTCCGGGCGGCGACTGCGCAGGACGGGAGCGCGCGTTTGGCGATCGACCTCATCACGCGCGACGAGAACATCCGCTGGCTCTTCCATGCTGACGTCGACAACACTCAGGTAGACGCGCTCGCCGCGGTGCTGGCCGAGTCGATGACGATCCCGGATGTCGAACGCGATGCGCTTCAACGGCGGCGCCACGCCGCCATCGTGGCGGGCGAGAAGGACGAGAGCACTGGCATGGTGTCTACGGAACCGACGGGGGCCGAGGCCACGACCTGCGATGCCGAGTAGGCCTCGAGGCTGGCTCCGGGAGTCTGGAACGCCCGCTAATCGGCATGGCAGGCCTGCGTAGACACTCCCTTCTGATCGGCCTCCCCACCTCGAGGCCGGCGACCCGTGGGGCGCCTACGCGGCCGACCAGCTCGCGGTCATGGACCATCTCGGCGTCGGCCGGTTCCTGGCGTTCGGCTGCTGCATCGGCGGCCCGTTCATCCTCAAGCTGTGCGAGCTCGCGCCGGACCGGGTCGTCGCGGCCGTCCTGGAGCAGCCGGTCGGGATCACCGCGGCCAACCGGGAACTCTTTAACGGCGTCTGGAAGCCGTGGGGCGAGCAGCTCATGAGCACCCGCGACGATCTCAGCCGCGACCAGATCGAGGCGTTCGCCACCGCGATGTGGGCTCCGGACTTCGCCGTCAGCGTGACCCGGGACCAGGTGCGGTCCTTCCGCACGCCGATGCTCGTCCTGCCCGGAGTCGATGAGTACCACCCGGCCGAGACCGGCCGCGAGATCGCCGCCCTCGCGCCGTCCGCCGAACTGCTCGAGCCGTGGAAGGACCCCCAGCACCTTCCCGCCGCCACCGAATCGGCCGGCCGGTTCCTGCACGACCACACCCCGCGCTAGAACACCAGCGAGTTACGCCCGGACCAGCAGGCGGCGGGCTGACCGGCCGGGTGCTGGTGCTGCTGCATGGCGGGCTGAGCCAGGCGTTCGCAGCCGACTGGACGCCCAGGTCGTCCTGGGAAGACGGCTAGTCCCGGCCGGGTGCCTGGTCCTTGATCTGGTCGTAGCCGACCTTGGCCGGCGCCGGGACAGGTGCGTAGATCACGCGGATCACGCCGGTCGGGAACGCCTCCGTCGCCGTCACCTTCAGGTGGTAAGGCGCGTCGCCGTCGTCGAACAGCTTGCGGCCCTTGCGCGCCGCCACCGGGTGCACCAGCAGGCGCAGCTCATCGACCAGCCCCGCGGCGAGCAGCTGCTGCACCACCGAGATCGAACCGGGGATGAGGATGCCCTTGATGCCGGCATCGGACTTCAGCGCGGTGACGGCATCGGCGAGATCGCCCTCGATCAGCTCGGAGTTGCGCCAGGAAAACTCCAGCGGCTGACGCGAGACGACCACCTTGCGCACGTCGCCGAGTTGCTTGGCGAACGGCGCGTCGTCCCCGCCCGCCGCCTCCCGGCCAGGCCACGCCCCGGCGAAGCTGTCGTAGGTCTCGCGGCCGATCAGCAGCACGTCAGCGGTGTCGTAATCCTCGCCGACGGCGCGGCCCATGTTCTCGTCGAAGTACGGGAAGTGCCAGTCGGGGTCGATCTCGGCCACGCCGTCAGCCGAGATGAACAGCGTGGAGATGACCTTTGCCATCGCGGTGGTCCCTTCCAGTCGGTGGTGTCGTCAGGGTAGACCGGCACCGCCTCCCAAGTTCATCGGTGAGGCCTGGACAGTAGTCACAGGCAGCCATGCACGTCGGCTCAGCCAGGCACGTCCCGGCACTGGCCCACCAGGCTGACCTCAGTGCGACCAGAACTCGAATATGGCGCGGCCCGCGTCGATGGCGAAGCCGTTGATGCCCAGCGCGTCGGTGAGGTGGAAGATGCCGTCGAAGAAGGCCCGGTTGACCTGGGGGATCCAGAGCAGCCCGATCAGGATGAGGTACCCCAGCGCGCCGACCCGGCCGGCCGCAGCGGCGAACGGCCTTGGCAGCCAGGGCTCCCACAGGCCGAACCCGTCCAGGCCGGGAATGGGCAGGAAGTTGAAGACCGCCGCGGTGAGCTGGAGGAACGCCAGGAAGGACAACGCAGCCCAGAAGTTCAGGTGACCCAGCACGCCGTGGTTCAGGGTCTGCGGCGAGATCGACCCGTACCTGGAGATGATCACGGCGAGCACGACCGCCAGGACGAGATTGAGCAGCGGCCCGATGGCGGACACGAAGCTGTGCCGCCACTTCCCCGGGATCGCGCCGCGGTCGATGTACACAGCGCCGCCCGGCAGGCCGATGCCGCCGGTCACCAGGAATATCAACGGCAACACGATGCTCAGCCCGGCATCGGCGTACCTCGCCGGGTTGAGCGTGAGGTAGCCGCGGACGGCCACCGTATGATCGCCGTACCGCCAGGCCGTGTACGCGTGGCCGAACTCGTGCAGGCACAGGGATATCAGCCAGCCCGATACGACGAAGGCGAAGACAGCCAGCCGGTAGCCCAGCCTCTCGGAGAAGCCCGAGATCCATACGATCGCGCCGGAAACGGCGAAGCAGGCGACGATGGCGAGGAAGACCGGGCTCGGCCGGACCGCGGCGCCGGCTCGCTGCTCCTGCCCGCTGTCCACACCGTACGCAGCGCTGGTCATACCGGCACACTCTAGCGAGCCGGGATGACCGGCACCCTGAGGTTAGGCTGAGCGGGTGAGCAACCTGGACCGGTCTCCGACCGAGCTCATAGGCGAACGGCATGACGATTCTCCAGCCGGGCCTGTCGTGCTGCCCTACCGAAGCGTGCCGCTCGGCGGCCCGCGGGCGATGACGGTACGGCGCAGCTTGCCGCAACGGGCACGGTCGCTCATCGGGGCGTGGTGCTTCGTGGACCACTACGGGCCCGACGACGTGTCCCTGACCGGCGGGATGGAGGTGCCCGGCCACCCGCACACCGCGCTGCAGACTGCCTCTTGGCTGTTTACCGGCGAGGTCGAGCACCGCGACACCACCGGCACCCACGCGCTGGTCCGCCCCGGGCAGCTGAACCTCATGACCGCCGGCTCCGGCATCGCCCACTCGGAGTACTCCACGCCGGCGACGACAGTACTTCACGGCGCGCAGCTGTGGATCGCGCTGCCGGGAGCGGACCGGTTCGCCGCTCCCGGGTTCACGCATTATGAGCCACCGGTCACCGACGTCGACGGAGCGACGGTCCTGGTCTTCCTCGGCAGCCTGTTCGGGCAGACATCGCCGGTGCCGACGTACTCGGCTCTGGTCGGGGCGGAGGTGACCCTGACGGCCGGGCGCTCGCTTGACATCGAGGTCGACGCGGGCCACGAGCACGGATTCCTGTGCGATACCGGCAGCCTGGCCGTCGGCGGCGCGGTGGCTCGGCCGGGTGAGATCGTGTTCCAGCCCGCGGGCGCCTCGGTGATTACGCTCGAGGCGGGCCCGTCGGAGCCCACGCGGGTCCTCGTCCTCGGGGGGGAGCCGTTCGGCGAGCAGATCGTCATGTGGTGGAACTTCATCGGCCGCAGCCACGAGGAGGTAGTCGCCTTCCGCGAGGAATGGCAGCGCCAGCGCGCAGACCTGACGCCCGGCACTCCAGGGCGCTACGGCCGGTTCCCGGACGTGTGGGAGCACACGCTTCCCGCACCCGAACTGCCCAGCGTCCGCCTGCGTTCCCGCGGCTGAGTGGCCGTGACCGGTGTTCACAGGACGCCGAACCGGTCGTAGGCGGCGCGCAGCGTGCTGCCTGCCGCCAGCGCGTCCCGCAGCCCGTCTTCCTTCGATGCCTTGGCCAGGGCCCGGCTGATGGTCTCCCCGGTGAGCTCCGCGGGGATGACGACGGCCCCGTCGTCGTCGGCTACCACCAGGTCACCGGGCCGGACGGGCAGGCCGCCGACGACGGCGGGCTGCCGCCAGGCGGTCACCGCGGTCCGGCCCTTGCAGTCCAGCGGCAGCGTCCCCCGGCACCAGACCGGGTAGCCGAGGCCGGCGATACGGCCCGCGTCGCGGCAGTACCCGTCGATCAGGGTGCCGCGGGCCCCGCGGGCGCGCGCCGCCACCGAGAACAGCTCGCCCCAGCAGGCGGCACGGGCCGATCCGGCCGCGGCGACCAGGATGACTTCGCCGGGCCGGATGTCGTCGAGTGCGCCGATCTCGCCGGTGTAGGGCTCGTCAGGGATCCGGTCCACCTCGGTGATCAGGAACGGGTTGGCGAAACCGGCGATCACCGCACCGCGCCCCAGCGGCCGGATGGCCGGGTCGAGGACATGGTCACGGTGTCCGAGGTCGTCGAGGATGTCAGATACGACCGCGGTGTACAGCCGGCTCACCGCCAGGTCCGGTGGCATGCCGCTGCCGTCGGCGGCGCTCATCCGCTGTCACCGACCAAGATCTTCAGGTGCCTTTCCGGTTCGTCCCGCAGCAGGGCAAGCCCGCCGGTCACCGCCGCGCTGAGCGGGATGCGATCAGAGATCAGCGGCGCCGCTTGCACCGCCCCGCCGCCCAGCAGGCGCAGTGCCTCCCGGAAGTCCTGGTCCCAGACATGCGACAAGGACCCGATCAGGGATTTCTCGCCGCGGATGAGGTCCATGGGCGCGATCGGCGCAGGCTGGGTGACGATACTGAGCAGGACGGCCCGCCCGCCGGGGCGCAGTGCCCGCAGCGCGGTGTGCATGGCGTCCGCGGAGCCCGCGCACTCGACGGCGACGTCGGCCTCCAGCGCCTCGGCCTCGCCGGGGGCCACCGCCTGGCCGGCACCGAGGCGGATCGCGAGGGCCCGGCGCTCCGGCAGCGGCTCGACGACGGCCACGCTGTCCGCACCGAACGCGGCCGCCGCCTGCACCGCCATCAGCCCGACGGCGCCCGCCCCCACCACCGCGACCCGCTCGCCGGAGCGCAGGCGGCCCCGGCGCAGCGCCCGGACGGCTACCGCCAGCGGTTCGGCCAGCGCCGCCTCGTCGTCGGCGACCGTGTCCGGGACCGGCAGGCAGATGCGGGCGGGCGCGTTGCACAGTTCCGCGAGCCCGCCGTCGCCGTGCAGGCCGAGCGCTCCCAGCGTCGGGCACCGGGTCACCTCGCCGCGCTGGCACCAGTAACAGGTACCGCAGGACACGATCGTGTCGACGGCCACCCGCTGCCCCGGCCGGGGCCCGGTCACGCCGGCGCCGGCCGCCACGACCACGCCCGTGAATTCGTGTCCGAGCACGAGCGGCGCTCGCGCTCCGGTGATCGGATGCGGCGCGGCGGCCGGGATGAACACCGGCCCGCTCAGCCATTCCTCGAGATCGGTCCCGCAGATACCGCACCACCTCACCTGGAGCTGCAGTTCCCCGGGCCCCGGCGGCGCGGGCGGCGGCACCTCCTCCACCCGCACGTCACCCCGCCCATGCCATCGAACGGCCAGCATCCCCGGCGCCTCCCTGCGCTGTCCGCCGGGCTGGCGCGACGGGCGGCCAGAAGGAAGGCGGACAAGATCCGTCTATCACGAACACCGCGCTCCCTGGAAGGATGCCGGCATGCGTCCCTTCCGCTTTCTCGCGACGGCCGACGGCTATCCCGGCTTCGCCGGGCTGACCGCCCTGGCCCGCAAGGCCGAGGCCGCCGGCTGCTCCGCGCTCGTGCTGCCCGACCACCTCATCGGGCAGTACGCCCCGATACCGGTGCTGGCCGTGGTCGCGGCCGCGACCGAACGGCTGCGGGTGGGCACCTTCGTGCTCAATGCCAGCCTGCGCCATCCGGTGGTCCTGGCCCAGGACCTGGCCACGCTCGACGTGCTGTCCGGCGGCCGCCTGGAGATCGGCCTGGGGGCCGGCTGGAACAAGCCCGAGCACGACGCCATCGGCATCGGCTTCGAGCCGGTCGGCGTCCGGATCGGGCGCCTGACCGAGGCGGTCACGATCCTCAAGGGCTGCTTCGCCGACGGGCCGTTCTCCTTCTCCGGCGAGCACTACACCGTCACCGGCCACGACGGCGTGCCCACGCCGGCGCAGCGCCCGCACCCGCCCCTGTTCCTGGGCGGCGGCGGCAAGCGCCTGCTGACCCTGGCCGCCCGGCAGGCCCAGATCATCGGCCTGGCCCCGCGGCTGATCCAGGGCGACCAGCCCCGCGCCGACGCCCGGAGCCTGACGGCCGCGGCGACCGAGGAGAAAATCCGGTGGATCCGCGAGGCCGCCGGCGACCGCTTCGGCGACCTGGAACTCAACACCTACCCCACCGGCGGCCCGGCGGTCGTCACGAGCCACCCGCTCGCCGAGGCCCGCCGCCGCGCCAACCGCATCCGGGAGCAGACCGGCACCGAGCTGAGTGTCGAGGAGATCCTGGACTCCCCGCACATCTTCATCGGCACCGTCAAGGACCTGACCCGCAAGTTCACTGATCTGCGCGAGCGCTTCGGCATCAGCTCCTTCCTCATCGACGACCTGGATGCGCTGGCACCAGTGGTGGAAGAACTCGCCGGACAGTAACCGCTCGCGCTGCCGCGGTTCTTTGCCGGTGCCTTGGTATGCTGCCCGGGTTGCACCGCTTGGAGAGTACGGCCGCGTTCGAGGGAGAGGGGCCAGGCGACGGTGCAGGCGTCAGAGGCCTCGCGGGCGATGGCGGCGGCACTGTCGATCGCCTCATCACTTGGCCTGGCAGCCGGCGACGCGATCGTTATCCAGAACTCGAACAAGCTCACCTTGCGCCTGCTGCCGTGCGACGTGCTTGCCCGGGTGGCCCCGGTCGCGCAGCAGGTCGCGCAGTTCGAAATCGAGCTTGCCCAGCGGCTCGCCGGATCCGGGAGCCCGGTGGCCGCGCTGGATCCCCGGGTGGACCCGCGCGTCTACGAGCGCGATGGCTTCGCGGTCACGCTGTGGACCTACTACGTGCCCGCGGCACCTCCTGGGGAGATCTCGCCAGCCGATTACGCCGGTGCGCTCGAGCGGCTGCATGCCGGCCTGCGCAAGATCGATATCCCTGCGCCGCATTTCACGGACCGGGTCGAGCAGGCTCAGCAGCTCGTCGCGAGCCGCGACCGCACGCCGGCGCTCGCCGAAGCGGACCGGGAGTTCCTCGGCGGGACGCTGCGGCGCCTGAGGCGGGTGATCGGCGACCGCGGCGCCGCTGAGCAGCTACTGCACGGCGAGCCGCACCCGGGCAACGTGCTCATCACGAAGAACGGGCTGCTGTTCATAGACCTCGAGACGTGCTGCCGCGGGCCGGTCGAGTTCGACCTCGCCCATGCGCCCGAAGAAGTCAGCGGGCGCTATCCGGGCGTCCGCCAGGACCTGCTAAGCGAGTGCAGGATCCTCGTGCTGGCGATGATCACGGCGTGGCGCTGGGACCGGGACGACCAGTTCCCGGACGGGCGCCGGCTGGGCGCGGAGTGGCTCAGCCAGATCCGGGCGGCGCCGGGGCAGGCCGACGGGCCGGACATCGCCCCCGGTAAACCCCGTGACTGACGTTCGCTAGCCGATGACCACGAAGATGACCGCGAGGACGGCGGCGATCATCCCGGTTGCCTGGACGCGGCTCCAGTGCTCGGCGAGACGGAACCGCGCAATCAGCACTGTCCCGGCGGGATACAGGGAGCTCAGGACGCCCACGATGGCGAGCTGCCCGTAGTGGGTGGCTACCAGGTACAGGAGATTGGCGCCGCCGCTGAGGATGCCTGCGACAGCCGTGGCGGCTAGCGTGCGGGCGCCGGGTACCGCTGCCGCGCGCAAGCCGCGGAAGGTGAAGGGCAGCACGAGGAGCAGGGAGACCGCCTGCCCGGGGAGCAGCGGCCAGGCGCCGTGCTGGGTGCCGGCTTGGTCGAGCGCCACGAAGAGCAGCCCGAATCCGGCTCCGGCGAGCAACCCGGAGAGGGCGCCGCTGGCGCGCCGGGGGCCCGACGCCGGCGGCGGCTGGCGGGAGACGAGCGCGACCGCCGGAACCGCCAGCGCGATGCCGGCCAGTTCCACCGCGGTGAGCTGGTCGCCAAGCGCGATGCCGCTGACTGCCGGAATGACGCAGGTCAGCACGCCGCACAGCGGCGCGACGACGTTCATGCGGCCGACGGCGAGCCCGTGGTAGAGCGCTAGCACCCCGAGCGCGCTGCCGATGCCGCTGAGGGCTCCCCACAGGATCGGCGCGCTCGCGGGCCCGTCGCCGGGGAACAGCAGGACGGCGACGACCGCGGTGACCAGGCCGATGAGCTGAGCGACGGCGGTGACGACTCGTGAATCCCAGCTACGGCTGGTCACGCCGGCCAGGTAGTCCGAGACGCCGTAGCACAGGGCCGAGGCGAGCGCGAAGACGACGGCCACGGCTACCGGCGCCCCGGATGCGGCCGGCCCGGGATGCGGGTAGCTGCCTGGCTGTCCCCGCGATCCGTCCCGTCTACCGGGCAGTCAGGGATGCAGGCCGGCCAGTCACACAGACGGCAGGCGGCGTCACCATCGTCACGCGGCAGGCCCCGCAGGCTCAGTACGCGTTCGATCAGGTTCATCAGCTGGTCGCGGTCGGCTGCGGGCAGTCCGTCAAGCAGGGATTCGATCGCCTGGCGGCGGGCGCGGACACCCCGCTCGACGACAGCTTCCCCGCTCGGGGTGATCGCGAGCGAGACCTCGCGCCGGCCAGGAGTCCGGTTCCGGGTGATCAGTCCGTCCTGCTGCAGGCGGTCGAGGAGGCGCACGGCGCCCGACTGCGTGAGGCCAAGGCGGGCATGGAGCCAGTTGACGCTGCAACCGGACCGGTTGCGGACGAGCACGAGCGCCGCTATCTCCTGCGGCGACAGTTCGGTCGCGGCGCGAACCGCCGCATTTCCCGTGTCGCCGATCATCAGCGCCAGGGCCGACAGCGGATTCGTGCCATACGTATGCATGAGTCAATCATATCAAGTCGCGAGCGGTCTCCACCGGCAGGAGACGCTCGCGATCTAGGCGCCGGGCCCGCGGCGGTCTTCCATAACGGGCTTACCGGCTGGGATCGTCGTGACCCGGCTCGGCTGACGGCGGGTCAAAATTGACGTCGACGCGTTCGAAACCCTTGCTGCGCTGGGCTTTAGCCTGGCGAGAGTACGTGCGCCGGTCGCCGCCGGTCAGGGTGACGTTGTCGGTGAAAGGGGTGAGGAGTGACCGGGGGTGCAGGCGGTTAACGCGGACGACGTTGATCTCCATGCTGAGCAAGACGGCCGTGGCTGCGATGTACAGAAATGCGAGCAGGCCCAGGACGAGCGCGAATACCGCATTCGTGGCGCTGGCGTGCTCGACTACATGCCGGACATAGATAACCCCGAACGACTGCAGCAACTGCCAGACCACCGCCGAGGCCACCGCGCCCGGCACGACGTCGCGCACGGACAGCGGCCGGGCCGCCGCGAAGCGGAACGCGAATACGGCCACGGCGATGTTGATCACGACGGAAGCCGCCAGTGCTGCGAACCTTCCGGCTGTCCCGAGCGCCCCGGCACCGCCGCCGCCCCCGATGGACAAGGCGGTCGTGGCCAGGATAGCCAGGCCGGCGGAGGCCAGCAGGAGCAGGCTACGGCCGCGGCTCTTGAGGGGGTTCGGCCGGTTGTTGCGCGGCACCGCCCACACGGTGTTGGCCGCGTACTGGAAGGCCTGCGCCACGCCCAGGCCGCCGTAGAGCGACCCGGCGATTCCCACGGCAAAGCCGACCGGGCCGCCGCCCAGGTGCTTCGGCCGGCTCAGATCCTCGCCGATCACCGGGAACTGCTGCAGCGCCGATCTGAGCACCTCGTGCTGCAACCCCTGGTCGCCCGACAAGACGAAGCCCAGAACCGTCGAGAGCAGCAGCAGCAGCGGAAACAGTGAAACGAACCCGTAGTAGGTGATCAGCGCGGCCAGGTAGGTGCCGAAGTCGTCGAAGTACTTGTAGGCCACCGCGAGCGGGAAACTCGCCCACGGGTGCTCCCGCTGAAACCGGTCCAGGCGCTCCGTGACCGCCATAGGAACCACCTCACCGGATGCTGGCCATTCACCCGTCACTGCCGGCAGTGAATCGAGCCGTCGGCGCCATCTTGGCGCTGCCCCGCAGCCGGGCGGCGAAACCGGACAGCGGACGGTCCGCAGCCAGATCGATGCCGAATATTTCATGCCTGCCGGTGAGCGGGTCTACCTCTAGGAAGCCCCGTTGAGGGGTGATGCACACGAGCACATAGGGGTATTCGGCGATGACAGGCCTTTCTTACACCCGTTCGGCTGCTTCGGGGGCCGCAACCGCTCCCCCGCGGCCGGGCTGGACGCTGGCGGCAGGTCACAACCCGGCGTTGCTTACCTCAGGCAAGCCCTCGTGCCCGCCGAACCGCAGCAGCACCATCACGCCAGCAGATCGCCGAACTTCGACACCTGCTGCCCGTACCGGACGTTCCAGCCCTTGACCACGGCCGCCTCCAGGACGCCCGGATGCACGTCCTCCAGCCGGCGCGGCGACGGCTTGCCCGGCGAGTGCTCGTAGTTGAACGCGATGACGTCCAGGAACACGGGACGCTTCAGCCGCGTGCTGTCCAGCCTCAGCAGCAGCGACTGGGCGAGCGCCGGGTACGGGGTGAACTCGGGGTTCCGGAGCCAGTCGGCGAGGTCGGCCTCCGGCACGCTGAAGTCGACGGCCGCGTTCCCGAGCGCGTCGATGAACGCGGTGGCCGGTGCCTGCACCTGGAGGAGCCGGCTCAGCTGGCCGCGGCCGGCGGCGTCGAGGTCCGGCGGCTGGGCGATCAGCCGGAATGCCTGCCTCAGCCAGGCCTGCTCGGCCAGCCGGCGCGTCGCCAGGCTGCTGCCCGGCTCGGGCGTCGGCCGGCGGAACGGCGCGGGTACCCGCCGGTATTTCTGCGTGATCCGGCTCAGGCAGTCACCGAACTTCTGCGCGTCGTCGGGGTCGATTCCCTCGACCCATCCCGGCGCCGTGAACACCGCGGTGGCGGACCCCGTCGTCCCGTCCCCGCTGACCGTCACCACCGCGGGCGTCTCGTAGCGCTCGCCGCCCCGGGAGGTGAGCGTGAGCTCGAACAGGACCGGGTCGATCGTGTAGCCGAGCGTGAACAACTTCCCGTCCACGGGAACGCCGACGTTCCCGCCCGGCGCGCCCAGCGGCACGCCTCCGGCGGTCCAGGCGACCGGGGGCGGCGGGTCGACGGGCACGCCGCTGCCGCCGAAGCCGGTGCTGCGCACGCCGAACCGGGCGGTCGTCGAGGTGGCGAAGGTCCCCCGGCGGACGGGATCGCCGCACGGCGTCGTGGTCTCCTCGACCTTGCCGATGGGGCCGACCACGTCGTCGGCCTGGAGTCCCCGGACGATCTCGACCGCCTTCGCCGCGCCCGCCGTGACCGACAGGTCCACCCACTGCCGCCCGGGGTCGACGGCTACGGTGCGCACGACGAGCGGTGTCGTCGCGACGGTGACGTCGGTGTCCGGCGACTCCGTCGGTACCGATCCCCGGTACCACACGCGCGGCCCCTGGCCGGCGATGTCGACGACCGAGTAGACGACCACCCCTTCCCGCGACAGGCTCGGCCCCAGCGGGTCCAGGCCGGCGTCCCAGCCGGCCGGGACGCGGTACTCGACGTAGACCCGGCCCGCCCCGCTGGCCGGCTCGCCGGGCGGGTGCAGCACGAGCAGGCACCGGCCGTCCGGCGCGGACGCCGGCCCGATGCGCGCGGTGACCGGTACGCCCGGCTGCGGGAAGGGCGCCTCGGCCATCCGGCCGGCCAGCGCGTCCGGCATGAACAGGTGCAGGTTCGCGGGCGAGAGGTGGGGCCCCATGGCGGCGGCGCCAGCGTACGGCCAGCCGGCGACCGCCGGCCCGGTGAAGGTCGGCTGGCCGGAGTAGAACGGCCCCGGGCCGAGGAAACGGGCGCCGAAGGTGGCCGACGACATCAGGTCGTAAGGAGAGCCGTACTCCTGGCCGACGATGATGGTGGCGTCGGACGGATCCCAGTCGGTGCCGTTGTTGTCGAGCCCGAAGGAATGGTCCAGGCCGAGGACGTGGCCGGTCTCGTGGCACATGAAGGTGCGGTCGCTCGACATCACCGGGAGTACCGCCACCGGTAACCCGTCGACACTGGTCTCGCCGCCGTCGAAGGCCTGCGTGATCGTGGCGGGCTGCCCCGGCTTCCCCGCCTGGGGATTCGGCACGGTCCGCTG
Organism: Streptosporangiaceae bacterium; assembly: GCA_025934635.1. Next base: position 22,822 of record JAICWX010000100.1, read on the forward strand.
TCCCGGGTGGGTGATGACGATCAGGCCGTCGAGGTGACGCCACTCCGGGGGGTCGGGGAACCGGGCGCGCAGCGCGTCGATGGCAGCGCGGCCCTGGGCGGCCCGGGAGGTGTCGGTCCCGATCGTCATGTCGACCCACGGGAACATCGTCGAGTCCTGGAAGTCGAGGTAACCCCGGGTTGTGTCCCCCCAGAACCGCAGTACCGCGTGGTCGCCGGTCATGAGCGTGGCGATACAGGCGGGATCGGGGATGACGGGAACGCTGGTGTCATGCCGGGCCCGGATAATGCCGAGGCGGACGGACTTGGCCATGATGTTCGGCTCCTTATGTTCGGCTCCTGGCCGGTAAGGCGAGGCGCCTGGCCGCGCGGAAATCCGACGTCAGTCGTTTCCTGGATCGCGGTCATCAGGCCACGTCACTGCCCTGACGGCGGCGACCCTTCCAACTTTCCGGAGCCGGGGCAGCAGCCGCCAGATACGTTTACCCGGATCTGTTCGCCGACCGGAGGTCGCGGTCCAGCTCGTCGAAGCTGGCACTGATCGCGAACAGGCAATAGCCCGCTCGCTGGACCTCGGCCCGGACATCGGGGTTGGTGTCAGCCTCGGCCCGGTCCCGGCTGTGCCGCCACTGACCGGGGGTGGTGCGCTCGGGGAAGGACCCGGACTCGGCGATGACGAGGCGCCACCGCGGAGCGGTGCGGTGCACGAAGAACGAGTACCTCACGTCCGCAACCCTAAGGTCCCGACCGGAATTGAGTACCGAACGGGGCAGGCTCACCGCATTGCGCGCCGCCGTCATTGCGGGCTGGCCGCCGCGGTGAGGTCGTTGAAGAAGGCGGCGATGTCGCGGCTGAGCAGGGCGGGCTGCTCAGCGGACGGAAAGTGGCCGCCGCGGGGCATCGAAGTCCACCGGCGGATGCTGTAAAGGCGCTCGGCCCACTCGCGGGGCGGCGTGCCATCGTCGATGAACTGGCGGAAGACAGCCACCGCGGTAGGGACCGCAACCTTGTCGGCCAGGGTCAGCTCGCCGGCCAGCCACCGGTTGTCCACATAGTCCCGGATGGAGGACGCGATGGTCTGGGTGGCCCAGTACAGGGTCACCACGGTGAGCAGGAAGTCACGGGAGAAGGTGGCGTCGATGTCCCCGCCGGAGTCGGCCCAGCCGCGCCATTTCTCCAGCACCCAGGCGGCCAGGCCGGCCGGGGAGTCGTTCAGGCCGTAGCTGAGGGTCTGGGGCCGGGTCGACTGGATCGCGCCGTAGCCGCGGTCTTCCTCGCGCCACCGCTGGTACTGGGCCAGGTAGGCCTGCTCCGCCGCCGACAGCGGCCGCGACCCGGGCCCGGTATAAGGCGCCAGATCCAGGTTGGCCAGGTGGATGCCGAGCATGGGCGCCGGGTCGTCCAGCGCCATGAACGTCGTGACGGCGGACCCGAAGTCGCCGCCGTGCGCGCCGTACCGCTGATAGCCCAGGCCGCGCATCAGCCGGTGCCACAACCCCGCCGTGTACCGGCACGTCACCCCCGTCCGGGCCGGCCGGGCGGAGAACCCGTAGCCGGGCAGCGAGGGGATCACCACGTCGAAACCGGGCCCGTCGATGCCGTGCGCGGCCGGATCGGTCAGCCACGGCACGAGCGGCAGGAACTCGGCGAAGCAGCTCGGCCAGCCATTGGTCAGGATCAGCGGGATCCCGCGGCCGCTGCGGGCCCGTTCATGCACGAAATGCACCCCGATGCCGTCGATCTCGGCCCGGAAGTGACCGAACCCGTTCAGCCGGCGTTCCTGCGCCCGCCAGTCGAAGCCATCGGCCCAGTACCCCAGCAGGTCCTGCAGGTACCCCAGATCCGTGCCCTGTTCCCACGGCGCACCCGGCCCCGGCCCCGGCCACCGCGTGTTCCGGATCCGCGCACGCAAGTCAGCCAGGATCTCGTCACTCACGCTGACACTGAACCGCTCCGCCCGGAAGGTAGCCACCCCGCCAGCCTGGCACGGCCACGTCTCACAGCAGGCCCGCAACGTCTGATGCTGCCCGCGGCATGAGCGGACGTATGCGCGCTCAGGCGGGCAGACTCCCCCCTGTGCCGCAGGAGCTCGAACAGCCGCGACGGTTCCAGCGGCATGGCCGAGCGCCTCGGTCACCAGCCGGGTCTGCGGGCGCCGGAACAAGGCTTCGCCCCCGGGTGCTGGCCTGACCCGGCGCCCCGGGACCGGTGTATCAGGCCGGGTGGCCGGTGCTCTGTCCTGACGCATCGGCATGCCGGTTCGCCGGGGTGCTGGAGGGAAGACCTGCTGAAGGTTCTGCGGCGATCGCCGGTTATGGCCGGGCGTGGAAGTGGGCGGTCACGGTGGCGGGGCGAAGGGCAGAGTTGTAGACGGCGACGTCGGCGACGCTGCCGGCCAGGAAGTTACGGCCGCTTTGCAGTACCCCGGCGCAGAGGCCGGGCGCTGAGGTCAGACGCTGGCTGCCGGCGCGGCCGGCGCTCACCTGCACGCCGTCGACGAACAGGGTAAGGGCGCCGGTCGACTCCTTGCGGGTGAATACCACGTGATGCCATCTGCCGTCGGCCAGGCCCTTGCGGGAATGGATGGAGGTGTCCGGATTGCCGGTGCCCGCCCACACCTGGCCGCTGGCGTCCAGCGAGGTGCCGAAGTCGTCGACGGTGCCTGCGACTTCGCCGTCGAGCAGTCCGGCCGCTTGCCACCACTGGGTGACGTTCGTGCCGCGGCCGTCCCTGGAGCTGAACCACAGCTCCAGGCTGAAGTCGTCTTGGATCAGCCGGGGCAGGAGCACGTACTGGTCGCGGCCGTTCAGGCCGACGGCGGTCGCTGCCGGTTCGGCTCCTGGGGCTCCGAGCTTGGGATGACCGGTGTAGCTGCCGTGGTTGGCGCCGAAGACGTCATAGGCGACCGTCCCCCCGGCCTCGGCCAGCGGCCAGTAGCCGGCCAGTGCGGGGGTGCCGAGAACGGCGTGATTGTACGGGCTGCCCGGCAAGGCCGTTTCGGGTGCGCCGCTCAGGTGCACCCAGCGGGCGGCCGACGGAACCTTGTTGTTGCCGGTGAGAAAGAGCATGTACCAGCCTGGCGGGGCCAGGTTCGGCTCGGCCGGGACTGTGACCTGCACGCTGCCGGCCGCCTGGGCGGTGATGGGCAGGTCGACAAGCCGCTGGCTGGTGTTGAACGAGTGCGTGGTTGCTCCGGGCCGGATCAGGCTGGCCCACCGCAGGTGCCCAGCGTCAGGGGAGGAGATGTTCACGCTCTGCCCGTAGCGCCACTCGGCCCGTACCGCGTCGATCACGGGACGAGGCCCCCTGAACAGGTAGGGCGGGGAGTAGATCTCGATCCTCATTTCCTCATTGGGATCGTTGTCCCACTCGACGTGCGTACCTTGCTTGGGATTTCCCCCGGCCGTGACCACCCGGCCGTCGGGCAGCAGCAGGGCGACCGAGTGGTACATGCGGGTCACCGAGGCCGTCGCCAGCG
>JAICWX010000124.1 GCA_025934635.1 Streptosporangiaceae bacterium
CGATCACGTGCAGTCCCGCCTTGGGATGGGGTGACCGAAGACGTATCCCGGGCCGCCGGGCTGCGGCTCCGGGAGCCGCGGCACTGAGTACTACCCGCGTGAGGACAGCCTTGCCGCCTCCGTGCCACGACCGGGCCTTCGCCGGCCCAGGCGGCCAGGGACCTGCCTGACCGACGTTGCCTGGCAGTCCGCAAGAACCGACCATAATCATCAGATGGTGTCTAAGCGTGACAAGGCTGGTTAAAGATCAGGCAAGATAAACAGAATCGGGTCGGCATACCTGCCCAAGCATCCGCTCGGCACGCTCCTGATATAGCTTTTTGCAAGCCTTACAGTCGATTAGCTCGTTGAGCCGAAGCGGAAGCGAGGGCCGCAATTTGCCCACCCTGCAGGACTCTGCGAAGTTCAGCGTCGCCCCGGGCTCGGTGGTCATCGTGCGGGACGAGGAATGGCTGGTTACCAGCGTCGAGCACACTAGCGACGGGCGGTTGCTGCGCTGCCAGGGTCTGTCGGAGCTCGTCAGGGACACCACGGCCAGCTTCTATGAAGGTCTCGATACCGACTTGCGCGTCCTCGACCCAGCCGAGGCGACCGTGGTTGCTGATGACTCACCGCACTATCGCCGCTCCCGGCTATGGCTTGAGGCGACGCTGCGCAAGACAGCGGTGCCGCTCGACGGCACCGCCCTCACGGTCAGCGGCGACATGCTGGCTAACCCGCTCGGCTATCAGCAGGCCGCCGTGCGCAAGGCCCTCGACCAGGCAAATCTCCGCACTCGCATCCTGCTCGCTGACGCGGTAGGTCTCGGCAAGACGCTTGAGATCGGCATGATCTTGTCCGAGCTGATCAGGCGTGGCCGCGGCGAGCGAATCCTGATCGTCACCCCCCGGCACGTGCTCGAGCAGATGCAGAACGAGATGTGGTCGCGGTTCGCGATCCCGTTCGTCCGCCTCGACACGCTCGGTATCCAGCGGGTCAGGCAGAAGCTGCCCGCCACGAGGAACCCGTTCAGCTACTTCAAGCGGGCCATCATCTCGATCGACACGCTCAAGAGCAGGCAATACCTGGACCACCTGCGCCGCCAGACCTGGGATGCGATCGTCATCGACGAGTCCCACAACGTGACTAACTCGGGCACGCTGAACAACGACCTCGCGAATGTGCTCGCGCCGACTACCGACGCGCTCATCCTCGCCTCCGCGACCCCGCACAACGGCAAGGCCGAGTCCTTCGCCGAGCTGATTCGGCTGCTGGAGCCGACCGCCGTTCGTCCGGACGGCACGGTCATCGAGGACGAAGTGCGCCGTCTTATCATCCGGCGGCATCGCCACAGCCCCGAAGTGGCCAGCGAGGTCGGTGCAGACTGGGCCGAGCGCAAGGAGCCGCAGAACTGGCTTGTGCCAGCCTCGCACGCCGAAAACGAGGTGGCGCGCGAGCTCGATGAAGTGTGGCTGCACCCGGGGTCCGGCGGCTCCCCCTACTCGGGATCTGCCGCCACGCTCTTCCCGTGGACGCTGGCTAAGGCCTTCTTGTCCTCCCCCGCCGCGTTGCTCGAGTCCATCAATGAGCGCATCGGCCGCATGAGCAAGCCACCTACGGTCGCCCAGAAGCGGGAGATCGAGGCACTTCAGCGACTCGAGGCACTGACGCGGAAGGCGAACGACACCAGCTCGGGCAAATACACCCGATTGCTTGCCTACCTGCGCCAGCTGGGTGTCGGCCCGGGGCGCCCGACGCGGGTGGTGATCTTCGCCGAGCGGGTCCGTACGCTGAAGTGGCTGCAGGGCCAGCTAGCGGCCGACCTCAAGCTTGGCCCCAGACAGGCAGTCATCCTGCACGGCGGCCTGACGGACGACGACCAGCAGACGATCGTCGAAGGTTTCAAGCAGACCTCGTCCTCGATTCGGGTGCTCATCACCGGCGACCTGGCCAGCGAGGGCGTGAACCTGCACGAGCAGTGCCACGAGCTCATCCAATTCGACATCCCGTGGTCCCTGATCAGGATCGAGCAGCGCAACGGCCGCATCGACCGTTATAACCAGCGGCAGCCGCCACAGATCACGACACTGCTGCTCAACCCCGACACCGAGGCCTTCTCCGGCGACCTGCGGGTACTCAGCCGCCTGATGGAAAAAGAGCACGAGGCGCACTCTGCGCTCGGTGACGCCGCGTCGCTGATGGGCAAATATGACGTGGGCGCGGAGGAAGATGAGATCCGGAAGGTCCTCGCCGGGAAGGCACGCCTAGATGACGTCGTAAAGGACACCCAGGCGGTCAAGGCCGAAGACTCGATCACCGGGATCCTGGCACGCATCATGGCCGGGACCGCATCGGCAAGCGCTGCGTCACCCGCCGCCGCACCCGGCAGTGACAGGGGAGCGGCCCCGGCCTCGCTCTATCCCTCACAGGTGGCCTTCCTGCGAGACGCCCTTGATGAGGCGTACAAGACCCCGGCGGCGTCAGTCGCCGCCGGCGGGGTCGGCTGGCGAGATCACGGCCCGCAGCAGATCGTCGAGTTGGTCCCGCCACCGGACCTGCGGCAGCGGCTCGAGGTACTGCCGCAGACCTATCTAGCCGAACGGAAGGTGGCCGAGCACTTCAAGCTCGTCACCTCCAAGACACGCGGCAAGGCACTGCTGGCGGACGCCCTCACCGATGAGTCGGACTCCTCGTGGCCCGAGGCGCACTACCTCGGCCCGCTGCACCCCGTCATCGACTGGGCTGCCGATCGCGCGATGGCCAGCCTCGGACGCAACCAGGTTTTTGCCGCCCGGGGCGATGTGGACCACCCGACCGTCCTGCTGCTCGGCACGCTGACGAATCGCCGCGGCCAGGTCGTGGCGTCGTCCTACCTCACGGCCGAGTTCCCGAACCCGGCCAACCCAGGGTTCTGCATGGTCACCCCGCACGAGTCGGCGACCGAGATGGCCGCTTCTGTCGGGTACGCCGATACGGCGAGCAACCCGGGCGGGGTGGCTGGGGCTGAAGCGCTGCGGCCTCTGGTCGCGCAGGCGGCCCGGTCGGCTGCTGCCGAAATGGCGGCCGTCTTCGCCGCGGCGCAGGACGCGATCACTGACCGGGTCAACGAATGGTCGCGCCGGGTCGCGGACTGGACCGTCGAGGCTGACGCGCTCGTCCAGCGCTCTGAACTGCGCCAGCGCCGCGTCAGCGTCGAGGAGGAGCGGTCCATCGCGGTACGGATGGTGCCCGAGCGGCAGCTCACACGGCCGCTGCTCATCGTGGTGCCACGGGATCACCCGGTCGCCGGGTCAGGGAAGGAATAGGTCATGGCCGCGAGCGACGCCCTGATCGTCGGTGAGGACTGGATCAGCGAGCACTACTTCACCACCGACGCGAAATCTGAGTCGTTCCAGGCGAAAACGATCGAGCGGCGCAAGGCGTGGGACGAGGACGCTAAGAACGGCGCCGCCACGGTCCGCTCGCGGTTCATCGCCGCCCGCAGCCGTCTCGGGACGTCGATCGCCGACCTGCTGGCCGGCCAGCCAGGCACCGGTGACGACCGCCTGCCGGAACTGTACTTCGAACTGCGCCAGGTGTTCGGCTACGACAGCGGCGAGTACCTCCTGAAACTGCTGGGTCCGGTCATCGGAGTCGGCACGCCGGATCTCAGCGAGAGCGCGCCGCTGGTCATCGTCGAGGCGCGAGCAGTCGAGACCATCGAGGACCTGATCGCCAAGGACGGCAGGACGCTGCTGTCTCCCCACGAGGTCGACGAGAAAACGACGATCACGTCGGTCGCGCGCCTGCTGTCGGCGCTGTTCGTCGCGGACGACGGGCCCGAGTTCGCCCTGGTCCTCGCCGGCCGCTGGCTGCTCGTCGCCGAGCGGGCCCGCTGGGCCGAGGGCCGGTACCTGGCGGTCGACCTCCAGCTGGTCTGCGAGCGCAACCAGACCAAGAGCGGCGGCGAGATCGATCGTGCCCTGACCTGCGTCAGCGCGGAATCGCTAGCCCCCGACGCCGAGGGCGGGATCTGGTGGCGCGGCGTCCTCGAGGATTCCGTCAAGCACACCGTCGGAGTGTCGCAAGACCTGCGTGAGGGGGTGCGGCTCTCTATCGAGATCATCGCCAACGAGGTCGTCGTCCGCCGCCGCGCGATGGATCTCGAACCGCTGCCACGGGACCAGGCACAGCCCCTCGCCCGGCAGGCGCTGCGCTACCTGTACCGAATCCTGTTCCTGCTCTACGCCGAGGCCTCGCCTGAGCTCGAGGTGCTGCCGGTCGGTGCGGAGGAGTACGACCAGGGATACGGCCTCGACCGGCTCCGCGACCTGACTTTGGTCGAGCTGGCCGGCCCGCGCGCGATCAACGGCACGCACCTGTACGACTCGCTTGCCCGGCTGTTCGCGCTCGTCGACCAAGGGCACGAGCCGCCCTCCGTCCAGGATGGCGAGCAGGCGGGCCTGGTCTTCCACAGCCTGCGCGCCGACCTCTTCCTGCCCAAGGCGACCGCGCTCATCGACGAGACCGGCCTCGGGAACGCCGCGCTCCAGCATGTGCTGCGGCATCTGCTGCTCAGCAAGGAGGCCAGGGGCAAGGACCGCGGCTTCATCTCCTACGCCGAGCTCGGCATCAACCAGCTCGGCGCCGTGTACGAGGGCCTGATGTCCTATACCGGCTTCTTCGCCGAGACCGACCTGTACGAGGTGGCCAAGGACGGCGACGCATCCAGGGGGTCCTGGGTCGTCCCGGTCTCGCGGGCCGACGGTATCGCCGAGAAAGACTTCGTCCGGGGGGAGGACGAAGTGACCGGCGAGCGCAAGGCGGTCCTGCACCAGCGGGATACGTTCGTCTACCGCCTCGCCGGGCGGGAGCGGCAGCAGTCGGCGTCCTACTACACGCCCGAGGTGCTGACCCGCTTCGCCGTATCGCAGGCCCTGGACGAGCTGCTCGACCAAGAGGGACACACCACGACCGCCGAGGAGATCCTGAGCCTGACGGTCTGCGAGCCAGCTCTCGGGTCAGGCGCCTTCGCCATAGAGGCAGTCAGGCAACTCGCCGAGCAGTACCTGCGCCGCCGCCGGGCTGAGCTCGGGGAACGGATCGACCCGGAGAAGTACCCGACCGAGCTGCAGCGGGTCAAGGCATCGATCGCGCTGCATCAGGTCTACGGGGTGGACCTCAACGCCACCGCCGTGGAGCTTGCCGAGATCTCGCTCTGGCTCGACACGATGGTGTCTGGTCTCCAGGCTCCCTGGTTCGGCCTGCGACTGCGCCGTGGCAACTCGCTGATCGGCGCACGGCGGGCCGTGTATACGCTGGCGCAGGTCAACGACAAATCGTGGCTGAATGCGATGCCGGCCGGCATGCCGCTGACCGGCATGGTCGAGGACATGACCGATAGCGTGACCGCCCGGCAGACCGATGGCCGCATCCACCACTTCCTGCTGCCCGCCAGCGGCTGGGGTTCGGCGGCGGAGGCTAAGGAGGCGGTCGCCCTCGCACCCGGGACCGCACTGGCGCTGAAGGCCTGGCGCCGGGCCGTCGTCGGCAAGCCGAGCCGCAAGCAGACAGACGCACTGGTCGAACTGGCGCACCGGGTCGAGTCACTATGGCAGCTCACGCTGCGGCGTCTGCACATCGCCGAGCAGGAAGCCAGACGCGACATTCCGCTCTGGGGCCGCGAACATCCGGAGCACATCCAGGCGGTTACCCGCGAGCAGATCGAGCTGACCCTCAACAACCCGAACGGTGCTTACCGGCGGCTGCGGCGGGTGATGGACGCGTGGGCGGCGTTGTGGTTCTGGCCGCTCACCGACACCGACGGTGCGACCCCTCCCACGCTTGACCAGTGGATTGAGGCCTGCCAGGCGCTGCTCGGCCGCGAGCCTGAGGCGCGTAAGAACAGCCGGGGCATGACACCGCTGGGCGACGCCAGCAACTGGGCGGACCTGAACGCGGCCGAGAAACTGAATCTGAGCTTTGCCGGAGCCGTTGACGTCGAGCAGATTCTCATGAGCCACTCGTGGCTACAGGTGTGCCAGAACGTTGCCGAGCAGCAGGGCTTCTTCCACTGGGAGCTCGACTTCGCCACCGTGTTCGCCCGCGGCGGCTTCGACCTGCAGCTAGGCAATCCGCCATGGGTGCGGCCACGTACCGACGTAGATTCACTACTGGCCGAGGGTGACCCGTGGTGGCAGCTGACCCTCAAGCCAAGCGAGGCGGCCCGCAACGCTAAGCGAGACGTGACGCTATCGCTTCCCGGGATCTGCGACCTTGTCATAGGCGGGACGACAGACGTCATCGTCATGGCGGAGTACCTAAGCTCGACATCGGCTTACCCCCTCCTGGCAGGGTTGCAGCCGGACTTGTACCGCTGCTTCATGGAACAGGCCTGGCGGCATGCGTCATCAGCCGGCGTCGTCACCCTGATCCATCCGGAGTCGCACTTCACCGACGCCAAGGCCGGGCCGCTCCGCGAGCAAACGTACCTGCGGCTGCGCCGGCACTGGGAATTCCTGAACAAGCTTATGCTCTACGACATCTCGCACCAGAAGCGGTATGGGGTCCATGTGTACGGGAAACCTTCTGCTGAAGTCTGCTTCCTGATGGCCTCGTCCATATTTCACCCAGACACCGTGGAGCGGTCTCTGCGACATGATGGTTCGGGCGCCGAACCTGGTATCAAGGACCCTGAAGGAAACTGGGATCTACGTCCGCATCGCGAGCGCATCATCAACGTTACCGATACGATACTGCGGGTCTGGCATGCGATTATGGACGAGGACACCGTCCCGGTCCGTCAGACTCAGATGGTTTACACCGTCAATAAATCCGTTGCCGATGTATTGGCGATCGTAGCCCGTCAGTCCCGTGCCAACTCCCTCGGCCTGGAATTCTCGCGTGGATGGGACGAATCCATCGATCGCAAGAAGGGATACTTCGAGTCTTCCTGGGGGATTCCGGGGTCGTGGGATGATGTGATCCTTCAGGGCCCTCATCTCTACGTGGCAACGCCGCTGTACAAGTCTCCGAATAAGACGATGAAAAACAACGCAGACTGGTCTGCCGGTGATTTTGAGGCGCTTCCTGCGGATGCGATCCCGGCTACTGCCTATAAGCCAGCTGGCAACCGGGCGCGGTATGACGCCGACTACGGCCGGTGGGACGCTGGATTCGTTCGTACGTATTACCGGGTCGCGTGGCGGGGCATGGCGGCCAACAATGGTGAGCGCACGCTAATCCCCGCACTGATTCCGCCGGGCGCGGCTCATCCAAATGGCATTTTTTCTGTCGGGCTACCACAGCTAGGTCGTGAATCTCTCTGCTTGCTGTCCGCGTTTCTCTGCTCACTAATTGCGGATTACGCCGTGCGCGCGGCCCCGAAGTCCGGTATCTACCTGCCAACGATCAAGCGCCTGCCCGTCATCGTGAATCATCCCCTGCAATCAGCGCTAGTCTCCCGCGCGCTGCGCCTAAATTGTGTAACGAGTGCATACGGCGACCTGTGGCGCGATTCGTACCGAGACGTTTTTTTGACTGAGAACTGGGTGGGCGGGCGGTCGCGGGAGAACCGGCCGGACCTAGGTGCTGTCACCCGGGAGTGGACCTCCAGTATTCCCCTGCGTATTGCAGAGGACCGACGGCAGGCGCTGATTGAGATCGATGCCCTGGTAGCTCTGATGCTAGGTTGTACCTCGGATCAGCTTTGCACGATGTACCGTACCCAGTTCCCGGTGCTTTATGACCATGACCACTGGGATCATGTCTATGACGCTAATGGCCGGCTCGTGCCTAATGAAGTCCGCGCCGGCTGGCGGAAGAACGGCAGCCAGATAAGCGGCGCCGAGCGGACTGCCGCCAACCAGGCCGGCCGCACATACAGCTACGAACTCCCATTCCGCGTCCTCGACCGCGAAGCCGACATGCGGACCGCCTACGCCGAGTTCGAGCGACGTCTGGCGACGCTATGAGTGAGCTACTCCCCGCCGCCCAGGCGCGGGAGATACGCGACGGTCTGCTCGATTACCTGACGACGACATTCGCGCTCGCCGACCCGGACGCCCGGCTCGCGCTCACCGAGTTCCTCAGCGACCCCGAGCGCGGTATCTTCAAAGGTCCCTACCTGCGGTTGAAACTCCCGTTCCGCGCTGCGGCGGATGGGTGGCAATCCATTCTGCAATGGGATATCGACCGCACGCCCTACGGCCACCAGGCGGCGGCGTTCGCCCGGTTGTCCAGCGCGGATCTCGGGCCCGGCAAGCCGCGACCGCTCCCTACGCTCGTCACGACGGGCACCGGATCGGGTAAGACCGAGGCGTTTTTCTACCCGATCCTCGACCACGTGCTGCGGGCCAGGCGGGACGGGGTAAGCGGAATGAAGGCGCTCATCTTGTACCCGATGAACGCACTCGCCAACGATCAGGCGAAGCGTCTCGCGGATCTGCTGACCACGCGTGACGAACTGGCTGGGATCACCGCCGCCCTCTACACCGGGCAGGACGGACCGCAGCGGACGAGGGTGAGCGCGGACGGCCTCATCACCGACCGGGCCGTCATCCGCGACGAGGCTCCGGACATCCTGCTGACGAACTACAAGATGCTCGACCAGCTCCTGCTCCGCTACGAGGACCGGACCATCTGGCAGCAGAGCGCCGGCAGCCTCCAGTACCTCGTGCTTGACGAGTTCCACACCTACGACGGTGCGCAGGGCACCGACGTGGCCATGTTGCTGCGCCGCTTGGGCCTGACGCTGAAAAGCTACCTGGCCGGCAACGCGCTTACCGGCGCGGAGCGCGCTCGTCCTCTCGGCCGCATTACCCCGGTCGCCACGTCGGCGACCCTGGGTGACCAGGGTGACCCGGCGGCAATGACGGGCTTCGCGCGCACCGTCTTCGGTGACGAGTTCGATGCCGGCAGCGTCGTCACCGAGTCCCGGCTCGACCTCGCCGAGTGGACGGCCGGCGCCGCCGACCGGGTCGCCGTTCTCGGGCTCGCGCCGCGCCGTCTCGCGCGGGCCGACCTGGCGGGCGTGAATGCCACGGTGACTGAGCTGCCGAGAGAAGAGCCCCGCGACCGGACGTTCGCGCTTCTCGGCGCGATCTACGACACGGATGCGCGCGCGCGCGCCGCGCGGGCCGGCGATGATCCGGAACTGCTGCTCGCGCTCATCCGCGCGCACCCGTTGGTCCAGGAACTCGTCCTGGCGGCGGAACAGGCCATTCACCTGGGTGACCTGGCCGAGGCGCTGTTCCCTGAACCGGCGAGCGGCCCTGCGACCGGCGATGAGGATGACCGGCTTACGTTTCTCACTCACCTGGTGGCGGCGCTCAGTCAGGGCCGGGTCGTCCTCGGCCGCGCCGCGCTCGGGGTCGACCTGCATCTGTGGGTCCGCGAGCTCACCAGGATCGACCGCGTGGCGAGCGCGGCGGCGCATTACCGGTGGAGCGACGACGGCGAGCTGACCGACCCCGGCGACATCGGCCCGGAGGCCCTTGAGCAGCACGCCTTTCCCGCCGTCTACTGCCGGCACTGCGGGCGGTCCGGCTGGGGCGTCGGCCTCGCTGCGGTCGGGTCCCACCTCGACACCGACGACACGGCCATCCGGCGCAACCACGCCGCTCACGAGGGCCGCTTCCGTGCCCTGCTCTACGCGCCGCTTGAGGCCGGCCACGCCCCGGCGGCCAGGGCGGAGGGTGATGAGTCAGCCGTCGAAGGACTGCGCTGGCTGTCCATCCGGCAGCGGATGCTGCTGTCATCGGCGCCGGCCGATGACGACCAGGATTACCGCGACGGCTGGGTGCTGCCGGTGCTCACCCAGGTCGGTCCCGGTGCCGATGACGAGTCCAGGGATGACACCTGCCCGTCGTGCCAGCAGCAGGACGGCATCCGTTTCCTTGGCAGCGCGATCGCCACCCTGCTGTCGGTCACGCTGTCGACGCTCTTCGGCGACGAGGCCCTCGACCCGCGTGAGAAGAAGGCGCTCGTCTTCACCGACAGCGTGCAGGACGCCGCGCACCGGGCCGGATTCGTGGAGAGCCGGTCGCACACGCTGACGTTGCGGGCGCTGCTGCGGCACGCGGTCGGCGAACACCCGGTCGGGCTCGACTCGCTGGTCGACCAGGCCATTGCCGCTGCGGGTGACAACCCGTTCGATCGCTACCGGATCATCCCGCCGGATCTTGTCGAGCGTGCGGAATTCGCTCCGTTCTGGCGGCGGCCACGCGCCCGCGAGGTCCCCGCCCGGGTGCGGACCAGGGTCCGCCGCCGTCTGCTGTTCGATGCGGTGCTCGAGTTCGGCCTGCAGTCCCGGGTCGGGCGGACCCTGGAGCAGACGGGCAGCGCCGTCGTTGAGGTTGACGCTGGCGAGCCCGCGGCCCTCGCCAGCATCGCCCGCGCGGTGCTCACCGCCACCGAGGTCCAGGACACCCTCGACGGAGACCTCGCCGCCCTGTCCGATGACCGGCTGGCGGCGTGGGTGCGTGGCGTGCTCGAACGCATGCGCGTACAGGGCGCCATCGAGCATGAGTGGTTCCAGCCGTTCATCAGGCACGACGGCAACCGCTACTTCATCTGGGGCGGCCGGCCGCGTGGCCAGGGCATGTCCGCGTTCCCGCGCGGCCGGTCCGCGCCCGCCTACCCCCGGATCGGGCCGGCCGCCCCGGTCAGGGACCCGCTGCTCGACCCGGTGGGCACGCCGAGGTCCTGGTACGCGCGATGGACCGCGCGGGCGCTCGGCGTCACCGCCGCGCACGGCGCGCGCCTGGCGCGGCAGCTGCTCGAGCGCCTCGCCCGGGCCGGCGTCCTGCACACGGTCGCGACCGAGAGCGGCGGCACCGTGTTCACCATCCCGGCGAGCTCGGTCGTCGTCAGCCCGACCGACCCGGCGGCGATGCTCGACGGGCGCAACCTGCTTACCTGCACGGTCTGCCGGACTCAGCAGCCGGGTACCGCCACGGTCGTCGCCCAGCTCGACGGCGCGCCCTGCATGCTCGTGCGCTGCCCCGGGCGACTACGCCGGGAGCCGCGGCCGGACAACTACTACCGCCACTTGTACGCGTCGGCGGACATGCGCAGGATCGTCGCCCGAGAGCACACCGGCCTGGTCGACGACGTCACCCGGCTGCGCTATGAGAGCGAGTTCAGGCAGTCGACGAGTGACCCCAGCGCGCCGAACGTGCTCGTCGCGACGCCGACGCTCGAGATGGGCATCGACATCGGCGACCTGTCCGCGGTCCTGCTCGCGTCGCTGCCGAAGACAGTCGCCTCCTACCTGCAGCGAGTCGGCCGGGCCGGACGGCTCACCGGCAGCGCCCTCAACCTCGCCTTCATCACCGGCCGGGGCGAGCAACTGCCCCGGCTGGAGGACCCGCTGTCCGTCATCAACGGGCAGGTACGCGCGCCCGCCACGTACCTGTCGGCCGAGGAGATCCTGCGGCGGCAGTACGTCGCCCACCTCGTCGACTGCTTCGCCCGTGAGGACGACCAGCCCCATCCTCGCCGGGCGCGGGGGGCACTCGGGTCGGCCGAGGCGGGCTCCTTCCTCGGTGAGCTGATCCGCTTCGCCGAGGAAGGAGCCGCGGATCACCTCGAGCGGTTCCTTGGCAGTTTCGAGAACCCGGCCGAGTCATCCGCCGAGAGCCTGCGTGCCTGGGCCACCCCGATCGACGGCGGGCTGCCCACGAGCGGGCTGGCGGCGCATCTCTACGACGCGTCGCGGCGCTGGGTGACGGCCGTCGAAGGGCTCGCGCACCGGCGGACCGCGATCGAGCAGGCCCTGCCGGAGCTCGTGCGCATCGAGGCGAGCCCGGCGGCGAGCGACGACGACCGGCGCGCACTGCGCTCCGCCCGCGCGGCCCTGGCCATGACCAGGAAGGAGTCGCAGCGCCTCAGGGGTGAGTACTGGATCGCGGTCCTCGAGGAGTTCGGGATCCTGCCCAACTACACGCTGCTCGACGACATGGTCACGCTCGACGTCGCCGTGACCTGGATCGACCCGGAGACCCAGGAGTTCCGCTCGGAGCCGGCGAGCTTCCTGCGCTCGTCGGCGAACGCGCTGCGCGAGTTCGCCCCGGGCGCGACGTTCTACGCGCGCGGCCTTGAGATCGGAGTCGACGCCGTTGACCTGGGGCCTGACGATTCGGCGATCAAGTCGATGGCGTTCTGCCCGGGCTGCGGTTTCGCGTTCGACTTGAGCGCTCCCGGTCCGGACGGCAATGCGCCCGCCCGGTGCCCGCGCTGCGGCGGGGCCGGGTTCTCCGGGACCGAGCATCAGCTCGACGTCGTGGAGCTCAGCCGGGTCTCCGCGCAGCTGCGGCGGGACGAGGCGGCCATCAGTGACCGCAACGACGAGCGCAAGCGGGAGCGCTATGCGATCGCCGTGGCCGCCGACGTCGACCCGGCCTACGTCGCCAAGCGGTGGTACCTCGATGACTACCACTTCGGCACCAGGTACCTGCGCCGGATGGTCATCCGCTGGATAAACGTCGGCCGGGCCGGCAGTCACGGCGCGAGCCGTCAGATCGCGGGGGACATGGGGCCGGCCCCGCTGTTCCGCGTCTGCGAGGGCTGCGGCGTGCTCGACAAGAGCACGGGAACTAACCGTCCTGACGAGCACCGGGCCTGGTGCCGTTACCGCCAGGCCGACGCCGAGCATGTCCGCAACATCGCGCTGACCAGGACCCTGACGACTCAGGGGGCGGTCATCCGGCTGCCGCATTCAGTCACCCTGGGCGACCAGTTCGCCATTCCGAGCCTCGCCGCGGCGCTGCTGCTGGGGCTGCACGAGCAGATCGGCGGCAGCCCCGACCACATCGCCGTAGCGGCGATCAGCGAGCCCGTGGCCGGACACGATGGCGTGACGACCGAGGCGCTCCTGCTCCATGACATCGTCCCGGGGGGCACCGGCTACCTCGCCGAGCTGGCGGACCCCGGACGGATGTGGGACCTGCTGCACCGGGCCTGGGAGCGAGTCCGCGACTGTCCCTGCCAGCGTGAGCAACGGCTGGCCTGCCACCGCTGCCTCATCCCGTTCGCCCCGGCCGGCAACCTCAATCGCGTGTCCAGGTCGGCCGCGGAGCGGCACCTGCGGGCGATCCTGACGTCCGGTGGGCCCGATGCCGAGCCGGCCGAGGCGATGAGCTGGTCGCTGACCGAGCATGAGCCCCCGCTGCCAAGTCCCGAATCCCACCTGGAGCAGAGCTTCAGGAAGGTGTTCACCGAGCGGGTGACCGCACTCGGCGCGACCGTGAAGGAGACGCCGGCGCCGAAGGGTAACCGGCTGAGCATCACGTTCCCCGGCGCGGCCAGGCAGTGGACGCTGGAGCCGCAGTTCTCGATCGGGAGCAGCAGGCCCGACTTCGTGCTCCGGTCCAGCCAGGGCAGCCTGCCGCTCGTGGCTGTCTTCACCGACGGCTGGGCGTACCACGCGAGCCCTGCGCACAACCGGCTCGCCGACGACGCACGCAAGCGGCAGGAACTGCGCGACAGCGGAGTCATCGTCCTCGGGATCACGGCGCGGGACGTGGAGCATGCGCGGGACGGAACCGTCGAGAAGCCGGGCTGGCTGGACAGCGACGTGATCGCCGCCCTGATGAGCTCGACCGTCACCTTCCGGCCGCAGAACGTGGAGGCCATCCGGCGTGGCCCGGTCGACTTCCTGCTCTCATGGATCCAGAGCCCGGACGTCGACGGGCACCGGGTGCTTGCTGACCGGCTGCCTTTCCTGTTCGTCCCGACAGCCACGCAGTTCACGATGGACCCCGCGGTGGACCTAGCGCGTGAAGCTGCGCGCCGGCTCCTCGATCCGGACCGGATCACTCCGCCCGGCGACGTGCCATCCGTCGCCTGGTGGTGGAGCGCTCACTCCGTTGGCTTCCTCACCAGGACGTCGGGAGACCACCTTGAGCTGGCGCGCGTGGAGGTGGCGCTGGTGATCGATGACCGGACCGAGGTACTCGCCGACAAGGACCAGGGCGCCGACGACTGGCGCGAGTGGCTGCGCATCGCCAACGCGCTCAACCTGCGCGAGCAGCCCACCATCATCACGACCATCACCGGGGAAGACGGCGGCGTGGTGAAGGACAAGACGCAGCATGACCTCGTTCGGCCTGATGATCTTGGTGGTGCGGCACTGCCGCCCTCGTGGCAGGTCGTCCACGACCTCGCCACGGGCGGGCCCGAACGGCTCTTCATCGAAGAGCTCGCGCGGCACACCGCGGCAGAACCGATCCCCATGCCGGTCGTGGGGTACGAGGCGGGGAACGGCACCCCGGTCAACTTTGCCTGGCCGGACGCGCGGATAGCCGTGTGCCTGGACGCCGGTGACCGGCGTGACCTGGAGTCGGACGGCTGGCGCGTGTTCACCGACGACGCGGACGCTGTCCTCATGGCACTGAGAGAGGCCACCTGATGCCGACGATCATCATGTCGAAGCCGGCCGGCAAGCTGGAGCCGTCGCTCAGGAGGAAGGCCTACGCCTTCCTCGAGAAGCTGAGCGAGGACGACGCGAGCCCCGGACTGCACATCGAGCCGATCGTCCACAGCGCGGACGACAAGGTGCGCACCGGCCGGGTGGACCAGGGATACCGCGCCGTCCTCTTCCGCGTGCCGGGCACGGGCGAGCCGATGTACGTGTTCTACGGCATATGGCCGCATGACCAGGCGATCGCGGTGGCGAAGAAGACGCGGCTCACCGTCAACCCGGTCAACGGCATCACCGAGATCACCACCGTGGCGGAGCTGCCACCTCCCGGCCAGGCCGTTTCCGAGACTCTCCCCGCGGGTCCCGGCCATCCGGCGGCGGCCTCGACTCCGCCCGTACCGTGGCTCGTCAACCTGGGACTTGACCGCAAGACCCTCGTCGATGTCCTCGGCATCGATGAGTCGCTTGCTGGCCGCGCGCTTGCCGCGGTGGACGAGAACGCGCTGATGGCGCTGGCCGAGAATGCCGTCGAGTGGCAAGGCCTAGCGCTTCTCGACCTGGCAACGGGCCTCAGCGTCGCGGACGTGCGGGACAAGCTGAGCCTCAGCGAGCCCCCGGCGGTCGCGGCGGCCAGCGACACCGACCGTCTCGTGGAAGGGCTGCGCCATCCGGCCGCCCAGATGTCCTTCGCGTGGATCGAGAACAACGCGGAGCTGCGCCGGGTGATCGAGGGCGGCGACTTCAGTGCCTGGCGCGTCTTCCTTCATCCTGAGCAGCGCAAGTACGCGAGGCGCTCGTACTCGGGACCATTCCGGCTGTCGGGGGGAGCTGGAACCGGCAAGACCGTGGTCCTGCTGCACCGGACCCAGCTGCTGGGTCACCGTGTGCCCGGTTCGCGGATCCTGCTTACCACCTTCACGACCAGCCTCGCAGACCAGCTGCGCACGGATCTCGACCGCCTCGACCCGACCTTGCCCAAGGCCGCCGGCCTCGGTGAGCCCGGCATCGCTGTATACGGGATCGACGCGGTGGCGAGTGCGGTCCTGCGGCGGGCCGGAGCGGATGTCGCCGCCGACGCGGAGGCCGTTCTCGGTGCGGCCACGACTCAGCTACTCGGCCGCACGCCGGGTACCGCCTGGCGGGATGCGCTGGATGCCGCCGGCGGAGAACTGCCGACCGCACTGCGCAGCCCTCAGTTTCTCGCGGCCGAATACGCCCAGGTCGTGCTGGCGAACCGGATCACGAACCGAGAGGCGTACTTCAAGGTGCGGCGGCCGGGGCGGGGCGTAGCCCTGGACCGGGCCAAGCGGGGCGCGGTCTGGAGCGTCATCGAGGCCTACCGGACTCAGGGTCGTATCGCCGGATCCGTCGATTTCCCCGAGGCGGCGACCATCGCCGCGATTCACCTGCGCCGTATGGCCGGCCCGGGCGGCGAGTACGTCACCGATCATGTGCTCGTGGATGAGGGCCAGGACCTCGGCCCGGCGCACTGGCAGCTCCTGCGAGCCCTGGTGGGCGAGCACGCGGACGACCTGTTCATCGCTGAGGACTCTCACCAGCGCATCTACGGTCAGCGGGTGGTGCTGTCCCCGTTCGGCATCCGCGTCGTCGGCCGGTCGCAACGGCTGACCCTGAACTACCGGACCACCGCGCAGAACCTCGGCTACGCGATCAAGGTGCTCGAGGGCGGCGCGTACGTCGACCTGGAGTCGGACCAGGAGTCGACCGCCGGGTACCGGTCGGCGCGCAGCGGCCCGCTGCCTCGGCTGATCCCGTGCGCGACGCTGACCGAGGAACTCGACCGGGTGGCGGATCTGCTCCGGATGTGGATCGCGGAGACCGGCGCGCCGGAGACCATCGCCGTGCTGGTGCGGGAGCAGCGGCAGCGGGACCGGCTGGTCAGCGGCCTGGCCGAGCGCGATGTGACGATCCGGGCCGTCGACCGGGAACACATCAAGCCAGGCCAGCCGGTTGCGCTGACCATGCACCGGGCCAAGGGAACCGAGTTCTCCAAGGTCCTGCTGTTCGGCATCGACCTCGGGGCCATCCCCCGGCCGCTGCGGGACGAGCAGTACGCGGAGGATGCCTGGGCCGACGCGCTGCTGCGCGAACGGTCACTGCTCTACGTGGCCGCGACCAGGGCCCGGGATGAACTGGCGCTGTCGTGGAGCGGAGATCCCAGCCAGCTGCTGCCGTCGGCTGCTCAGCCGGACTGACCACGATCCGCTCCTGCCTTTTACCCGGCACCCCAGAACACCTGGTGCCACCACTTGCGGGTCAGGATCACTTGCCAGCTGAACTGGCGTGAGTGGTTGTCGTTCCAGCCGTGGATGCACCGGCCGGAGTTGCCGAGAAGGCAGTCACCGGGGCAATCGCCCAGGCAATGCTGGCAGTGCCGGAGCTCAGGCATGCATTCACGCTAACCCCGAAGGGTGATCATGAAGAGGCCGGCCTCGGCGCCCGGCGGTCGCGCCGTTCGGCTAGCTCATCGGCGGAGACCAGGGTCAGCATCGGCTCGCCCGGGACTCCGATCATGGTGACGACGAACCGGCTCCAGGTGTCGCTGAGGTTGTTCGCCGCCTGGTAGTGGATGACGTCACCGCCTGGTTCCCAGAACGCCTCGCCGGCCCGGATCACGCGCTCGGGCTCGCCCTCGAGCTCGAAGATCATCTCGCCCTCGAGCAGGTAGCCGAAGACCGGGCCTGAGTGCCGGTGCGGCGGGGTGCCCGGGGACCCGGGCGCCAGTTCGATGGTCGCGACCATGACCTCGGCCGAGTCCGGGATGAACGGCGGCTGCTGCGTGAGCAGCATGGTGTAAGGCGAGTTCGGCATGTGGTCTCCTGAGTCACAGTGAGGGCACCATAGAGATCATGGCAGGTGTCGTCATCGTCGGGGCCGGGCCGGGCATCGGCTTGTCCGTGGCTCGCAGGTTCGCGGCGGCCGGGATGCCGGCCGGGCTGATCGCGCGCACGGCGGCGAGTGCCGAGACGGTACGCAAGGCACTGGCCGCGACCGGCGTCGCGGTGGCGGAGGCGACGGCTGATGCCGGGCAGGATGACCAGCTCACCGCGGCGCTCGATGCCGTTACCGGGAAGCTCGGGCCGCCCGCGGCGCTGATCTACAACGCGGGGCTGATCCGGCACGACCGGCCGGGGGAGCTGAGCCGCGAGCAGTATGTCACCGCGTACGCGATCAATGTGCTCGGGGCCATGACCGCCGCCGTCCACCTGGCGCCCGCGATGGCCGCGGCGGGCGGCGGATCCATCCTGATCACCGGCGGGATGCCGGAACCCGATCCGGCCGTCACCAGCCTGTCGCTGGGCAAGGCCGGGCTCCGGGCGCTTACCGCGCTGCTGGCCAGCGAGTACGGATCCGCGGGCATTCACGTGGCCACGGTGACCGTGGGCGGCGCCGTGACGCCGGAGGGCCCGTTCGACCCTGACCGCGTCGCCGAACAGTACTGGCGCCTGCACGCCCAGCGCCCGGACGCCTGGGAGCACGAGGTGCTGCTGACCGAGACGGGGACGGAACTCGTTTGGTAAATATCTTGACCGGCCGTCAGCAACGTAGCTCAGCCAGGCGCGGCAACGGCATTGATGGAGCATCGATGCCGTTCCCGCGACGTTGATGGAGCATTCATGTCGTTCGCCAGCGGTGGGTAAGGGCCGGGTTGGTGGCTGGCGTGAGCTGTGCTGCGAATGCGGAAGCTGAGGCCGGAGCCCCAGCTCAGCGCACGCGCTGCGCCTGGATCATGAGCAGGACCTGCTGGATGCCGATGATGGTGGCGGCGCCGTTGATCTCGCCCGCCGCGATCAGGCGGGGGATCTCGGCGAGGGGGATCCAGCGGACGGCTTCGGTCTCGTTCGGGTCCGGCGTCCCGACCGGGTCGGCCCCGCGGGCCAGGTACAGCTCGAAGGCGCTGTCCGCGGTCCCCGCCATCGGCTGGAAGGTCAGCAGGTGCTCGATACTGCGGGGCCGGTACCCGGTCTCCTCCTCGACCTCGCGGGCGGCGGCGGCCGCGCCGTCCTCGCCGGGGTCGATGAACCCGCCGGGCAGTTCCCACAGCCACCGGTCGATGACGAACCGGTGCCGCCAGATCAGCAGCACCCGCTCTTGCGCCTCATCCAGCACCACCGTCATCGCGCCCGGCGCGAACCGCATCACGTACTGCTCGAAACGCGTCCCGTCGGGGAGTTCCGCCGACACCCGGCTGAGCCGCATCAGCGGATTCTCGTCGATCACGCGGTCACCGTGGATCTTCCACCGGCTGTGCTCCTGGCCTGGGGTCACGTCCGCGAGGTTACCGGCCCCAGGTGTCCGCCGGACCGGTGGCCGGCCGCCGGGGCGGCCAGCCACCGGGTCACGGTCTTACGGGCAGGGATTCTTGGGCTTGGTGCCGATGGTGATCGAGACGGCGGATCCGGTCGGCACCGTGGTGCCGGCCGCGGGGCTCTGGCTGAGTACCGTGTTGATGTTGTCGCAGGTGTTGTCGACGACGCTGCTGACGCTGCCGAGCACCAGGCCGGCCGCCCGCAGGTCCGCCCCGGCCTGCTGGGTGGAGTCACCGCCCAGGTCCGGCACGGCGGCGAACGCGGACTGGCCGATAACCAGGTCGATGGCGTCGCCCAGCGAGACCCGGGTGACCCCGGTCAGGCTGGTCACCACCGTCGGGTTCAGCTGGTCACCCCAGATCTCCAGCTTGCCGTCGGACCGGATCCCGGCGCTCTCGAACACCCCCGCGTCGAGGGAGACGATGCCGCTGACCGAGAGCAGCCCGAGCGGTACCGGGCTGAGCCGGCTGATCCTCGTCCCGTCGCCGATCTCCCCGCCGCTGTTGTCGCCCCAGCCCCAGACGGCGTGCTTGGTCCCCGCGATCGCCAGAGTGTGGTTGAGGCCGGAGGAGACCTGGGTGACCCCGGTCAGACCCGCGACCGGCGCGGGGGTGCTGCGGGCGGCGGTGCTGCCGTCACCCAGCTGACCCGAGCCGTTGCCGCCCCAGGCGAACAGCGTCCCGTCCGCGCGCACCGCGAAGCTGCTGCTGCTGCCCGCGGCGATCTGGGTGATCCCGGTCAGGCCGGGTACATGCTGGAACCGCGCCCGATGGGGAGCGGTGGTGCCGTCGCCCAGCTGGCCGGAGCTGTCGTCGCCCCAGCCCCAGACGGTCCCGTCGGACCGCAGGGCCAGGCTGAAACCATCGCCGGCGGCGATCTGGATGATCCCGGTCACGCCGGGTACCGGCTGCGGGGTCGGGCGGTTGATGAGGGTCCCGTCGCCGAGTTCCCCCTCGGCGTTGCTGCCCCAGGCCCAGACCTGTCCGCCGGAACCGATGGCGAGCGCGTGGCCGGCGCCGCCGGCGATCTGGGTGATCCCGGTCAGGTTGTGCACCGGCGCCGGACTGGTGTGGTTGACCGTGGTCCCGTCGCCGAGCACGCCGGAGCCGTTGGCGCTCGCGTTGATGCCCCAGCCCGCTACCGTCCCGCTGGCCAGCAGGGCCAGGCCGTAGTTGCCGCCGACGCCGGTCGCCACCTGCTGGACGCCGGCCGGCAGCCCGGCGACCGCGGCCGGCGCCTGGGTGATCACCGGGAAGGTGAACACGCCCGGCCCGGCCGCCTCGGCGGATGGTGCCGATGAGCCCGCGATGACCGCGGCCGCCGCGGCGGCCGCCAGGGCCGCGGCGGTCACCCGGCGCCTGTTCTTCGTTGTCCTGATCATGATGTCCTCTCCCGGCCTCACGGGCAGGGGGTCTTGGGCCTGGTCCCGATGGTGATCGAGACGGCGGATCCGGTCCGTAGCGTGGTGCCGGCGTCCGGGCTCTGCCGGAACACCGTGCCGATGTTGTCGCAGGAAGTGTCGACGGCGGTGCCCTGGCTGCCGAGCACCAGGCCGGCCGCCTGCAGCTCGGTGCTGGCACCGACCGTCGAGTCACCGGTCAGGTCAGGCACCGTGGCGAACGCGGACTGGCCGAGGACCAGGCTGACGCCGCCCAGTGACACCTGGGTCACGCCGATCAGGCTGCTCACCGCGGCCGGGGTCAGGATCTGTCCATCTCCCCAGGTCAGCAGGGTGCCGTCGGTCCGCACGGCGGCGCTTTCCAGCAGTACGTCCGACGCGGACACCTGGCTGACCCCGCCGGCGATGACCTGGACCGGGAAGAGCGCGTTGTTCTCGGTTCCGTTCCCGATCTGGCCGCCTCCGTTGTTCCCCCAGGCCCAGACCGCGTGACTGGCCCCCGCGATCGCCAGGGTGTGAAATTGGCCGGCCGCGACCTGGGTGACCCCGGTCAGGATCTGCTCGGGCGTGCTGTGCTCGTTGATGCTGCCGTCGCCCAGCTGGCCGCGGCTGTTGAGGCCCCAGCCGAACAGCGTCCCGTCCGAGCGCACCGCGAAGCTGTTGCGGTCAGCGGCGGAGATCTGGGTGATCCCGGTCAGGCCTGCTACATGCTGGAAGCGCGCCTGGTGGACGGCGGCGCCGCCGTCGCCCAGCTGGCCAGCGGAATTGTCGCCCCAGGCCCAGACCGTCCCGTCCGAACGCAGCGCCAGGCTGTGCCGCAAGCCGACGGTGACCTGGACGATCCCGGTCAGGCCGGGTACCGGCTGCGGGGTCAGGCGGGTGACGAGGGTCCCGTCTCCGAGCTGACCGTCGGTGTTAATGCCCCAGGCCCAGACTTGTCCTCCGGCGCCGATGGCCAGCGCGTGCCCGGGGCCGGCCGCGACCTGGGTAATCCCGGTCAGGTTGTGCACCGGGGCCGGGCTGGTGTGGTTGACCGTGGTCCCGTCGCCGAGCTGGCCGCCCCCGTTGGCCTGGTCGTTCGCGCCCCAGGCGGCTACGGTCCCGTTAGCCAGCAGCGCCAGGTCGTAGGCGCCGCCGCTCGCCACCTGCCGGACGCCGGACGGCAGCCCGGCGACCGGGGCCGGCGTCTGGCTGAGCTGCGTGAAGCCGAACACGGCGGGCCCGGCCGCCTGGGCCGATGGTGCGGGCCCGCCCGCGATGACCGCGGCCACCGCGGCGGCGGCCGCCAGGACCGCGGCCCCCGCGCGGTGCCGGTGTCCCAGTGCTCTCAGCACGATTTCTTCTCCCCTGTTGGTCGACACTGCTACCGGCATCGTGCCGGCAGGCGCTGAAACCGCACTGAAAATCGCAGGTAAGAGCGGAGGCGAACACAGTCCGCGAGAACAAGATCAAAAAGCCGCTACCGAACGGGGTAGCGTCCCCGTCATCCGTCCAGCGCGTCGATCAGGGCCTTGGTGACGTCCTGGGTCGACGCGGTCCCGCCGACGTCGCGGGTCAGGACGCCGGCCGCGGTCGTCGCCTCGATGGCCCGGTTCAGCCGGGCTGCCTCGGCCGGCAGGCCGAGGTGATCGAGCATCAGGGCAGCGCTGCCGACGGCGCCGATGGGGTTGGCGATGCCCTGCCCGGCGATGTCCGGGGCGGAGCCGTGCACCGGCTCGAACATGGACGGGTAGCGGCCCTCGGGGTTGAGGTTGGCGCTGGCGGCCAGGCCGAGGCTGCCGGCCAGGGCACTGCCGAGGTCGGACAGGATGTCGGCGTTGAGGTTGGAGGCGACGACCACCGACAGGTCCTCCGGGCGCAGCACGAACTTCGCGGCCATCGCGTCGACCAGCACGCTCTCGGTCTCCACGTCGGGGTAGTCCGGGGCGACGCGCTTGAACACCTCGTCCCACAGGACCATGCCGTACTGCTGGGCGTTGCTCTTGGTCACGCTGGAGACCTTGCGCCGGGTCCGGGTCCGGGCCAGGTCGAAGGCGAAGCGCATGATCCGCTCGCAGCCGGTCTCGGTGAACAGGGCCGACTGCACGGCGACCTGGCCGCCCGGCAGCCGCCCGGCGAAGTTCCGGCCGCCCGCGCCGACGTATTCGCCCTCGCTGTTCTCCCGGATGACGACCCAGTCCAGGTCGGTCTCGTCCGCCCCCCCTTCGCCAACCCGGCGCAGCGGGCTGCGGACGCCCGGCAGGAAGTGCACCGGGCGGATGTTGGCCCACTGGTCGAAGTTCTGGCAGATGGCCAGGCGCAGGCCCCACAGGCTGACGTGGTCGGGGACGCCGGGCCAGCCGACGGCCCCGAAATAGATGGCGTCGAAGTCCTTCAGGACCGCCAGGCCGTCCTCGGCCATCATCCGCCCGGTGCGGGCGTAGTACCCGCACCCCCAGCCGAACTCCTGCCAGCCGAACGCGAACGCGCCGCCGCTGCCGGCGGCCAGGGCGTCGAGGACCTCCCGCCCGGCCGCCACCACCTCCTGGCCGACACCGTCCGCGGGGATCGCCGCGATCCGGAACGTGCGTGCTGCGCTCATTGCTCTCTCCATCCGCCGACAGGAGGAACTATGCCCATTCCGGCACCCAGGCACCGGCGCCGGCCGGGGCCGCGGTCCCGAAGTGGTCACGGAGCACGGCCAGGGCCGGGTGCGGGTTGTCCCGGCGCCACAGCAGTGAGTGCGGGTAGACCGGGGTCGGCTCGTGCAGGGGGATCCGCCGCAGGTCATAGCCGTCGGGCCAGAGCAGGTGGATCTGCTCGCCGACCAGGGTCGCCACTGCCGGGGAGGCGGCGACCACGTCCAGCAGGGGCTCGGTCCCGAGCTGGGACCGGTCGTGTCGATCGTCAGGCCGAACGCGCGGGCCAGCGCCTCGTAGTACGCCCCCCACTCGGTCCCGGGGACGACGCCCGGCATCCAGATCCACAGTCCGGCCAGCTCCGCGGGCTTGACCGCGTCGGCGTCGGCGAACGCGTGCTTCGGCCCGGTCAACAGCTGGACCGGCTCGTCGAGGACCGCGCGCCACCCGGACGAACAGCCGCG
>JAICWX010000175.1 GCA_025934635.1 Streptosporangiaceae bacterium
ATGCCGCTGACGTAGAACCACTGGCCGCCGATCCAGATCCGCAGGCCGGGGCGGACCCGGTCGATGCCCATCAGCCGCGCGGCGGCGGCACCGAGCACGGCAACCGGCTCGCGGGCGGTGGCGGGGTCGAGGAACCGGCCCTCGACGAGACGGGTGCCGGCCACGGCGGGCAGGCCGAGGGTGGCGGCATCGACGCTGAGCGCGTTCGTCTCGATCACCGGGATGTAAGGAGACTTGTAGACGCTGATGCCGTGCACGGCGCCGGTGGACTGCACCGCGGTGACCCCGGGGAGCCGGGCGATCATGGCCGGCGCCGCCGCCGGCAGCTCGGCGGTCCCGCCGGAGAGGGCCTGCCCGTTGGCGACGGTCAGCAGGTTGGTGCCCAGGCGGCTGATCTCGGCCAGCAGCGCGGCCTGGGAGGAGGCGGCCAGGCCGAGGACGGCGACGATGGCCGCGACGCCGATCGCGATGCCCAGCGCCGACAGCCCGGCCCGGAGCTTGCGGGTCCGCAGGCCGATGCTGGCCAGGGCGGCGAGGTCGGAGATGGTCATGACCGGCCGGCCGTGATGTGACCGTCGAGCAGTTCGACGCGCCGCCGGGTCCGGGCGGCGACCGCGTGGTCGTGGGTGATGATGATGACGGTCGTCCCCTGCGTGTTGAGGTCTTCGAGCAGGGCCAGGATCGAGGCGCCGGTGGCCGAGTCCAGGTTGCCGGTCGGCTCGTCGGCCAGCAGCACCGGCGGGCGGCCGGCGATGGCCCGGGCGATCGCGACCCGCTGCCGCTCGCCGCCGGACAGCTGGTTCGGCCGGGCGGCAGTCCGGTGGCCGAGGCCGACGACGGACAGGGCGTCCGCGGCCAGCCGCTGCCGTTCGGCGCGGCGGACCCCGGCGTAGAGCAGGCCGTCGGCCACGTTGCCGACCGCGCTGCGGTGCTCGGCCAGGAAGAACTGCTGGAAGACGAACCCGATCCGGGACGCCCGCAGCGCCGCCAGCTCCCGGTCCCGCATCCGGGCCACGTCGAGCCCGGTGACGCGCACCGTCCCGGTGGTCGGCCGGTCCAGGGTGCCCATCAGGTGCAGCAGCGTGGACTTGCCGGAACCGGACGGGCCGGTCACCGCCACCAGTTCCCCGGCCGCCACCGCCAGGCTGGCCCGGTCCAGGGCCAGCACCGGCGGCTGTCCCGGGTACGACTTCGACACCCGGTCGAGCTCCAGCACCGCAGCGGCGGTCATGACCCGGCCACCACGACGCGCTGCCCGGGGGTCAGCGCCCCGGTCACCTGCACCAGGCCGGAGGCGTCGTCGAAGATCCCGGGGGTTACCGCCACCCAGTGCCGGGTACCTCGCCCGCCGGCAACCTCCACGTCGTACCGCCCGGCCGACCGGGCTACCAGGGCCGTCACCGGCACCACCAGCGCGCCGCGGGCGGTGCCGGTGGTGATGTTTACGGTCACCGGCGCCTGGTCCAGGGTCCCCGCCGCCCGCGGATCGGCCAGCTTTACCTGCACCTGGACGACGGGGCTCCCGTTTGACCCGGACGCAGCGGCCACCGTGCCGACCGCCGACACCGCGCCCGGCGTCGTCGTGCCGTCGGGCAGGGTGACGGTCACCCGGTCCCCGGCCTCCACCTCGCCTTGCCGGGAGGCGTCCAGCGGGACCGTCACCACGTGCTGGTCCGACGTGGCCGCCAGCACCGGGCCATCGGCCGGGCCGCCCAGGCTCCCGGTCACCTGGCTGACCCGCAGCGCTGCCGGTTCGAACACCACCGACCCCAGCGGCAGCCACCCCAGTGGCGAGGAAACCCCGAGCGCGGACTGCAGCTTCGTCACCCCCGCCGCCGTCGCCCAGGAGAAATAGTCCCAGCCCAGTGCGGCGACGCCGGCCCGGTCGGCGTCGCCCAGGGCGACCAGGTCGTGGTTCAGCTGGGCCACGTCCTGACCGGTTACCCCCAGGGCCAGGGGGCGCCAGGCGGGGATGCTGCCATGCAGGAGGACTACGGGGGTTTCGTCACCCGTTCGGTACAAAGGCTGGCCTGGCCGGATTACCTGGCCGGCCGGCGGCAGCCAGGTCAGGGTCCCGCCGCCTTGCCCTCGTACCTGGTAGGACCCGGCGTACCCGAGCGTGGCGGTCACCGGCGTGGTCGCCGTGATGTCCTGCCGGGTCACCGCGGCGGTCGCGGGCGGCGGCGCATCCCGGGCCTCGTCGGCGGAGCCGGCCGGGGAGAACGTCCCGGCCTGCCACGCCCACACCGCCCCGGCCGCCAGCACGGCCGTGACGGCCAGGGCTGCCCGGCGCGGTCCCCTGGCCGTCACGGGGGATCTCCGTAGCCGGCGCACCTGCCGTCTTCGCCGATGCCGTCGCAGAGCTGGATCGTGGCCGGGCCGGCCGCCGACTGGACCAGCAGGTGCGTACAGGCGTCGGCCGCGTTGCTGACCCGCGGCGCATCCGGGTTGATACCGGGGATGTCGAAGACGGGCTGGCCGGCTCGGTCGGTGGCGGGATCGGGCCAGGTGGGTATGCCGTGGGCGCGCATGCAGCGGGCGAAGTGCAGCAGGCCGGTCCTGATCTGCGGCTGCTGGGCGGGGGACGGCTGGATCAGCTGCGCGCAGGCCCGCTGGGCCGTCTGGAACCGGGCGCTGCTGACCCCGGCTTGCTGCGGGGTTACCTTCGGCAGTCCTCCCCGGCTGGCCGGGTCGGGGAAGTCCGGTACGCCGTGGGTGCGCATGCAGCGGGAGTAGGCGACCGCCTGGGAGCTCGTCGCCTGGGAGCTGGCCGGCCCGGCGGCACCGCTGGACGGCGGGCTGCTGGTGCAGGCGGCCGCCAGCAGCACCAGGGCGGCGATGACGGCGGCTTTCAACTGGACTCCATGGCCACCGTGGCGGGAGCCAGCCGCCCGCAGGCGGCGATCTTGCCCGAGACCGGCGGCGAGTGCGTCTGGCTATGGGTGATGCCGGCCGGGACGAGGTTGAAGACCGGCCGTCCCCCGGCATCGAGGGACGGGTCGGGCCAGCCGGGCACCCCGTGGGTGCGCATGCACCGGGCGAAGGCCCGGTCGGCGGTCAGCAACTGCTGGACCAGGGCCTGCGGGCAGACCCCGGCCTGCAGGCACTGCTGGGCCTGCTGCCGCGACGAGGTGGCGGCCGGGAGCAGGGGCTGGCAGGCGCTCTGCGCCGCCTGGAACCGGGAGTCGCTGACCCCGAGCTGCTGGGCGGTGGTCTTCGGGAGCGCTCCGGTGCCGGCCGGATCGGGGAAGCCCGGCACGCCGTGGGCGCGCAGGCACCGGGAGTAGGCGACCGCCGACGGCGGCCCCGTGGTGGGCGCGCCGGCCGGGGCCGGGGCGCCGGTGCAGGCGGCCAGCAGGACCAGGCCGGCCGCCGCGATCAGCATCGGGACTGGCTTCATGCGGGCAGTCTGGCGCCGAACGGGTGACATCACCGCAACCGCTCCTGTTGCACCGATGTCATGCCGGCCGGCGCACACTGGGGAGATGCGCGTGCTGGTGGCCGAGGACCACGTGACGCTGGCGGGCCGGATCGCCCAGGGGCTGGCGCAGGCCGGGATGGCCGTGGACGCCGTGCACGACGGCGCGGCGGCGCTGGAGGCGGCTGCGCACACCGCCTACGACGTGATCGTGCTCGACCGCGACCTGCCCGCCGTCCACGGGGACCGGGTGTGCCGCACCCTGGCCGGGGGCGGGCCGCGGATCCTCATGCTGACCGCGGCGGCCGACGTGGAGGACCGGGTGGACGGGCTGGAGCTGGGGGCGGATGACTACCTGCCCAAGCCGTTTGCCTTCGCCGAGCTGGTCGCGCGGGTACGGGCGCTGGGCCGCCGCGCGCCGTCGGCGCCGCCGGTGCTGCACCGGGCGGACCTGCGCGTCGACCGGGCGCGGCACAAGGCCAGCCGCGGTGACGGGCCGCTGTCGCTGACCCGCAAGGAGTTCGGGATCCTGGAGATGCTGCTAGCGGCGGACGGGGCTGTGGTCAGCGCGGAAGACCTGCTCGAGCATGTCTGGGATGCGCACGCCGACCCGTTCAGCAATATCGTCTCGGTGACCATGACCAGGCTGCGGCGTAAGCTGGGCGACCCGCCGCTGATCGAGACCGTGGTGGGCAAGGGGTACCGGATGATCTCGGGATGAGCCGGCCGCGGCTGACGGTCCGGGCCCGGCTGACGCTGCTGTACATCGGGCTGTTCGGCGTGTGCGGGGCGGTCGTCGTGGCGGTCAGCTACGCGCAGGTGGCGCGGCTGCCGGCGCAGGTTCAGGGCCAGGGCGGCCCGCCGTCGCCCGGCGCCCTGGCCGCGTTCACCAGGCGGTGCCAGTCGGCGGAGCGCAGCGTCCGTCCCGACGGGCGCATCCTGGCCAAGTGCGCGGCGTACTTCCAGCAGGAGGGCGCGCAGGGGCAGCGTGACCTGACCCTGTCCCACCTGCTGCAGTACTCGCTGATCACCCTGGCCGTGGTCATCGCCCTGGCCGCGGTCCTGGGCTGGATCTTCGCCGGGCGGGCGCTGCGGCCGGTGCACCGGATCGCCGCGGCGGCCCGGGCCGCGTCGGAGCATGACCTGTCGACGCGGGTGGCGGCGACGGGGCCCCGGGATGAGCTGCGGGAGCTGGCGGAGACGTTCGACGAGATGCTGGGGCGGCTGCAGGCGGCGTTCGAGGGGCAGCAGCGGTTCATCGCCAACGCCTCGCATGAGCTGCGGACGCCGCTGGCGGTGATGCGGGCGACGGTGGACGTGGTGCTGGATGACCCGGACGCCACGGCCGGGGACCTGCGGGCCATGGCGGCGGATATCCGCACGGCCGTCGACCATGCCGAGCACCTGATCGGGGCGCTGCTTCTCCTGGCGCGGAACGAACGCGGGCTCACCGTGCGGGAGAAAGTGGACCTGGCCACGGTGGCCGAGGACGTCCTGGACGCCGTTGACCCGGGTGGCCGGGTTGTGCACACCGCGCTGGAGCCCGCGGTGATCTCCGGCGATCCGGTGCTGGCCGAACGGCTGGTCGCGAACCTGGTGGACAACGCCCTGCGGTACAACCGGCCGGACGGCGAGGTCTGGGTCAGTACCCGTGCCGTCGGCGGTGGCGCCGAGCTGACCGTGGCCAACACCGGGGCGGCGGTGGGCGCGGGTGACATCGGGCGCATCTTCCAGCCGTTCGAGCGGCTCAGCGACCGGACGTCCCATGACGGCACCGGCCTCGGGCTCGCCATCGTGGCGTCCATCGCCGCGATCCACGAAGGCACGGTCGGCGCCCTGCCCCGCGACGCCGGCGGGCTGTCCATCACCGTCACTATCCCCGCGCCGTCGGCAGGACCTCGGCTGGAGGGCGCCGGGTAGCGGCCAGGGAGGGGAACGCGGTGAGCCCGGCCACGACGAGCAGGGTGACGCAGAATACGGCTGTGAGCTGCCACAGCGGCGGGGTGATCGGCGCCTGGGCTTTGACGAGCAGATGGTAGACCTCAAGCCCGAGCGGGAGGCCGGCCAAGGTGGCGGGTATGGCCGGGAGCGCGGCGGCGATGCAGAGACCGGACGTCACCTGGCGGCCGGTCGCCCCGAGCGCCCGTTCCAGCGCCGAGGAGAACCGCGCGTCGGTGGCGGTTGCCCAGGCGATAAAGGTCGTGTTCACCCCCGCCAGGACAGCCAGCATGGCGGTGATGATGGCCATGAGCTCGTCGAGGCGGCTGATTCGCAGGTTCACGATGCCACCGCCGCCGCCGGACGGGTGAGTGTAGCTGTAGCTGGCCAGGATCGCCACGATGCCGATCACCGTGACCATGATGCTGGCGGCGTTGAGGAGCGCCCGGCGCGGGCGCCGGGCGACCTGGCGGACGGCCAGGAGCACCGGGACGGGCAGACGGGCTGAGAGTGCGAGCATCCGGGGTCGCCGGGGCGGGATGCGCGGCGCGTCGGCCAGCCCGGAGCTCGTACTGGTCCGGCTGGCCCGAAGGGCAGGGACGAACGCGGAGATGGCGGTGACCCCCAGGGCCACGAGGGCGACGATGATGATCGTCGACGGCGTCATCGCCGGGGTGCCGGGTCCGCCGAGCAATCCGGAACCGGTACCGGTGAGCAACGGTGCCAGCAGCCAGCCGGCCAGCAGCCCGGCGGCACCAGCGGCCGCGCCGAGGGCGAGATGCTCCGCTAGCAGCACGACGGCGACCGTCACCGGGGTTGCCCCCACCGCCTTGAGCAGGCCGACCCGCCGGGTCTGCTCGGTCATTCGCCGGCCGGCCAGGACCGCCAGCCCGGCCAGCGCCAGCAAACCGAGGAGCCAGCCGCCGAACTGCAGAGCGACCTGCTCGATCTGGACCAGCGATTCGTCCGCGCCGCGGATGCCCTGCCAGCTGTACAGCAAGAAGAAGGCTGATCCGGGGGTCGGCGCGGCCTTGTTCTCCGTGACGAAGGCCGAGGCCTGAGCCGGGTTCTTGAGCCTGAGATTCAGCAGGTAGGACAGCGGGGCGCGCCCGCCGAGATGGCCGGCGGCCGAGCGCGTGACCCATACCAGCCCCATATCCTGGGGCACGGCCATGCCGCAGGCGAGATGGCACAGGCTGCTCGGGTAAGACGGGACCGCCGCCGTGACCGCGATGCCCGATACGCGAAGAGCCTGGTCACCTACTGTTACCCGGTCGCCCACCCGCACGCCGAGCGCGTCGGCAAACCCCGCTTCCACCACCACTGCGCCGGCTCGCAGCCATGCCCCGTGCGTCAGCTTCGGCTGATCGACCGGCGACGACGCCTCGTCGCGTCCCTCGGCCACCACGTCGACCTGATGCCCGCCGAAACCGATAGTGCTGTACACGTAGGGATAAGGGCCGCTGTGGGCGGTGACGCCGGGCGCGCCGACCAGCGCGGCGATCGCCGGCGACACGCTGTTCCCCGCCGCACCAGAGGCCTGACCGCTGTCAGCGGCGGGGCCGCCGCTGACCACGTCGGCGATGACATCAGGGCCGGCGGTCGCCATCCTCGTCTGCCGGTAGGGATTGTCCGTCACGCCGGAAAGCGCGAGCGACACCGTCAGCATGGCCGCCGCCGCTGCGACGACCACGAACACCATGACTGACTCGACGGGATGGCGGCGCACGTCACCGGCCGCCAGCCGCCACAGCAGTAGCAGCCGGCCCCGCCCGAGCGAATTCCCCGGCATCATTCAGCCCCCAGCCCGCGCAGGCCGCTGAGGTCTCCCCTGGTGCCGCCGCTGAGCACCGTCTCATCGACGAAGGCGCCGTCGCGCATCATGATCAGCCGGTCCGCGGTGGCCGCGACGCGCTCGTCGTGGGTCACGATCACCAAGGTGAGGCCCGATGCGTGGAGCTCCTCGAGGAGCCGGAGCACGTCCAGGGTGGCGTTGCTGTCAAGATTGCCGGTCGGCTCGTCGGCTAGGACCAGGTACGGCTCGTTCACCAGGGCCCGGGCGATCGCCACGCGCTGGCGCTGCCCGCCGGACAGCGCCGACGGAAGGTGACCGGCCCGGTCTGCCAGCCCGACCTGGTCCAGCAGCCGCCGGGCGCGCTGCCGCGCTTCGCCGGGTGACTGCCCCGCCAGCAGGGCGGGAAGCTCCACGTTCTCCCGCGCGGTCAGGTCGTCCATGAGGTAGAACGCCTGGAACACGAAGCCGATCTGGCGGCGGCGGATCTGGGCCAGGGCCCGCTCGGAGAGGCCGTCGACCCGCTTGCCGTCCAGCCACAGCTCACCGGAACTCACCCGGTCGATCCCGCCGATGAGATGCAGCAGGGTCGTCTTGCCGCATCCGCTGGGCCCCATCACCGCCAGCG
The DNA here is from genome assembly GCA_025934635.1 of Streptosporangiaceae bacterium. Next base: position 7,777 of record JAICWX010000175.1, read on the forward strand.
CCTCGCCCCGGGCGATGTCAAGGTCGACCCCGTCGACCGCCCGCACGAGCCCTTCGCCGCGGCCGTAGTCCTTGCCTAGGTTGCGGGCCGTGACCAGGGCCGTCCCCGAACCGTTCATCGGGTCTTTCTCCTCTCGTTCCAGCTCCGCTCGCAGGCCTCCAGCCAGCGCAGGTCGGCCTGGAGGCGCAGCACGACGCCCTCCAGCAAAAGCCCTGCCTCCGAGCCCGCGTCCTCGTCCAGCGCGGCCTGCTGCGCGCCGCGCAAGCGCCGCAGCAGCTCACGGCGCTGCGTCGCGATGATCCCGATCGGGTCGGCCAGGCCGGCCCGGGACGCAGCGATCAGCTTCAGGTGGAACTCGGCCAGGTCCGGCTTCGGCCAGTCCACTTCCGCCAGCCACTCGGTGACCCGCTCCTGCCCCGCCGGGGTGAGCTCGTACAGTTTCCGCTCCGACCGTGACCCGGCCTCCCGGTGACGCGCGATCAGGCCAGCCTTCTCCAGGCGCCCGAGAGTGACGTAGATCTGCCCGTCGTTCATCGCCTCGCCGAGCGGGCCCAGCGCCTGGATCAGGCGGCCCCGCAACTGAGAACCCTGGCACGCCTCCTTGGCCAGCAAAGCCAGCAAGACCTCCTGCTGCACGCGTAGCCTCCTAACGGTTAGGTAAAACCTAACCGTTATATCAATCAGCGTCAAGGCCAATAGCCTGCATGACATCGAACGGCTCAGGACCGAGTGCTAGCTAGCCCCGACCCGCCCGGCGCCACCGGTAGCGATGTTCCGGGCGTCCGCCGCTGCCGTAACGCAGCCTGATCTCGACGCGGCCCAGTTCGTGCAGGTGGCTGAGGTAGCGCTGGGCGGTGGCCCGGCTCATCCCGGTCATCTCGGCCAGCTCCGTCGCCGACATCTCCTGATCGCCCGAGCCGAGCAGGCGCTCGACGGTCTCCAGCGTGTGCGGCGATCGCCCCTTCGTGCCCGCCAGCTGGTCCGGGGCCCGGAGCGCGCCGAAGACCCGGTCGACGTTGCGCTGGTCGGGCTCGTGCAGCGCGGCCAGCCGGGACCGCATCTGCTGGTAGGACAGCAGCTTGTCCCGCAGCGCCGGAAAGCTGAACGGCTTCAGCAGGTAGTGCAAGGCGCCGCCCTGCATGGCGGCCCGGACGCTGTCCGTGTCCTTGGCCGCGGTGATGACGATCACGTCCACGGGCGGATGCCCCTCCCGGCGCAGCCGGGCCACCAGGTCCAGGCCATGCTCGTCCGGCAGGTACAGGTCGAGCAGCAGCAGGTCCGGGCGCAGCCGGTCCACCGCGGTGACCGCCTCGGCCGCCGTATGCGCCTTCGCGATCACCTGGAAGCCGTCCACCTTGCCGACGTAGGCGGCGTGGATGTCAGCGATGCGGAAGTCGTCGTCGATGACCATGACCCGGATCATGTCCCCGGCCGGGCCTTCCCGGCCGGGGTGCCCGGCCCGGCGAGCGCCGCGGGCGCGTCATCCGGGCCGACGCACCGGGGCAGCACGGCGGTGAATACCGCGCCGCCGTCATAACCGACGCTGATCATCCCGCTGCGGCTCTCGACCACCTGCCGGACCAGGGCGAGCCCGAGACCCCGGCGGGCGCCCGTCGCCGAGGATTTCGTGGTGACACCGTCCATGAAGATGGCTTCCCGCATATCGTTCGGCACGCCAGGCCCCGAATCGCGCACCCGTACCAGCAGGTCATGGTCGGCAGCGACGATCGTCAGTTCCACCCAGCGCGGCCGTGACCCCAGGGCCGCGGCGTCTATCGCGTTGTCGATGAGGTTGCCGGCCACCGTCAGGACCTCGCTGATATCGCTGATCGGGCCGCCGACGCGGCTGTCGTCCATGACGCGCAGCTGGACGGCGCGCTCGTCGGCCAGCGAGACCTTGGCCAGGATCAGCGCGACCAGCTTGACGTCCGGGATGCTGGCCTGCAGTCGCTCGGTGAGGTCGGCGCGGGCCGCGGACACCTCGGTCACGAACTGGATCGCCTCGCCATAGCGGCCCAGCTCGACCAGCCCGACCAGGGTATGAAGCCGGTTAGCGAACTCGTGCGACTGGGCGCGCAGTGTCTCGGTCAGGCCGATCGCGTCATCCAGCTGCCGCTTCAGCGCCTCCGACTCGGTCCGGTCCTGGAACGTCACCACCCAGCCCAGGTGGCGCCGGCCCTCGTGCCGGATCGGCATCCGGTTGGCCGCCAGCACGCGGTCGCCGTGCAAGACCAGCAGATCGACGCCCTCGACCTCGCCGGTCACCACGTCGGCCAGCCGGCCCGGGGGCACCACGCCGCGCAGCGGGCGGCCCACGAAGTCCTCCGGGAGGCCGAGCAGCTGCCGGGCGAAGTCGTTGGCCAGCACGATCCGCTCGTACCGGTCGTATCCGAGCACGCCCTCCCGGATGCCGTGCAGCATCGCCTCGCGCTCCTGCAGGAGGGCCGCGATCTCGCGGAGTTCCAGGCCGAACGTCTGCCGCTTGAGCCGCCGCGCCAGGACCAGCGCCGCGAGCACGCCCAGGGCCAGCACGGCGAGGAAATAGGCGGCCAGCTCCGGTAGCGCCCTGGCCGCCTGCCCGGCCACCGTGGCGGTGAGGAAGCCGACCGACACCTGCCCGATCAGCTGGCCGTGACTGAAGAGGGGAGCCTTGCCGGTGGCCTCCACCCCGAGGGTGCCGTGCTGGATGCCCATCCAGGCCTTACCGGTGCGGAACGGCTCGGTGTACCTGGGCTCGCGGTCCGGATAGTCCACCGGCGTGCCGATCAGGCCGGGATTGCGGTGCGAGAGCCTGATGCCGGCGGCGTTGGTGACCACGACGAACTTCGCTCCGGTGCTGCGCATGGCCGCCATCGCCATGCCCTGGACCGCGCCGCGGGGGCCGATCCCGCCCGGGTCGCCGGTCTCGACTGCCTTCTGCAGCCCGGGCTGAGAGGCGAGGCTCTGGGCCACCGCCAGGGCCCGGTGCTCGTACTGCCCGTCGAGCTGCCTGATCAGGTTCCATTGCACGACGAAGAACCCGGCCGCCATCGTGACCGTGAGAATCGCGACCGTCATGATGACGACCTGGGTGGACAGGCGCTGCCGGTGCAGGCGCCGGATGCGAGCCGTCATGGTTCCCTACCGTCGTCACGGCACCATCGCCGGGTGTTTCCGAAGTGTAACAACGGCCCGGCTTGACGCTGAAGGCCCGAACCGTGCGCAAAACGAGCAATACCAGCAATACGAGCGCCGCCGGCCTGGCTATCTCAGTTGAGCAGAACGCGCAAAAGATGCGGTAACGCGGCTTATCGACGCAACTCACATAAATATTGCCCGGCGCATTCCGCCATTTTACCTTGGTGGCTCCTTCGCGAATTCGCATAAATGAGGATCCGGCCAGCCGAGGAGGATAACGGTGGCGAGCACAGTGGCCAGGCGGTCAGCGCAGATCGAGCTGAGCGGAGTGACGAAGCGGTTCGTTACCCCGTCCGGATCCATGTTCACGGCCCTGCGCGCCATCGACCTGGCGGTCGGCGCGGGCAGGTTCTGCGCGGTGGTCGGGCCGACCGGCTGCGGCAAGTCAACCACGCTGACGATGGTCGCCGGCCTGGACCGGCCCAGCACAGGCCAGGTATCGGTGGGCGGCCAGGCGGTCGACGGGATTACCGCGGGCACCAGTTTCATGTTCCAGGCCGACGCGCTGATGCCATGGAAAACCGTGCTGGGCAATGTGGCCCTCGGCCCGGTATTCCGTGGCGTGCCGAAGAAAGAGGCGCAGTCCCGGGCGCGCGACTGGGTGCGCCGGGTCGGCCTGGCGGGCTTCGAGGAACATCACCCGCATCAGCTGTCGGGGGGCATGCGCAAGCGGGTGAGCCTGGCCGCCGCGCTGATCAACGAGCCGTCGATCCTGCTGATGGACGAGCCGTTCGGCGCGCTCGACGTGCAGACCAAGGCGATCATGTCGAACGAGCTGCTCGGCTTGTGGGAGCAGACCAGGCCCTCGGTCATCTTCGTCACGCACGACCTCGAGGAGGCGATCGCCCTGGCCGACCAGGTCGTCGTGCTGACCGCGGGGCCCGGGACCGTCAAGGCGGTCTACGACATCGACCTGCCCCGGCCGCGCGGCGCGGTCCAGGAGATCCGCTTCGATTCCCGCTTCCTCGAGCTGCATCACCAGATCTGGGCGTCGCTGCGCGACGAGGTCGAGGCCGCGTATGCCCGCACCGCGCAAGGAGGACGGTCATGAGCGAGCAGGTTGGCGGCAGCGGCGCGATCGGCGTGATCAGCTCGCGAACCGAGGCCGGCGACACGGCCGACGTCCGCCACGCGGTCCGCCGCCGGAAGGTGCTGGTGTGGGCGGCCCGCCTGGCCACGCTGGTGGTCGTGATCGGCGGCTGGCAGCTGCTGACCAGCGCCAAGATCGTCGACCGGTTCTTCTGGGGCCAGCCCAGCGGAATCGTCGCCCAGCTGAACGACTGGGTCCGGCACGGTACCGCCTACGGCTCTATCTGGCTGCAGATCTGGACCACCTTCAAGGAGGCCGTCCTCGGCTTCGCCTTCGGCGTGATCACCGGAGTGCTCCTCGGCGTGCTGCTCGGCCAGTTCCGTTTCTTCTCCGATGTCCTGAGTCCTTACATCAAGATCGCCAACGCTATCCCGCGTATCGTGCTCGGCTCCCTTTTCACCGTCGCCCTCGGCCTTGGCATCGCCGCCAAGGTGTCGCTGGCCGCGGTCCTGGTGTTCTTCGTGGTGTTCTTCAACGCCTTCCAGGGCGTCCGCGAAGTGGACCGCAACCTGCTCAACAATGCCCGCGTGCTCGGTGCCTCCCGCGGCGCGATTACCCGGCACGTCGTGATTCCCTCGGCGCTGACCTGGATCATCGCCAGCCTGCACGTCGCGTTCGGGCTCGCGATCATCGGCGCGATCGTCGGCGAGTTCCTCGGCGCCCAGCGGGGCCTGGGGCTGGTGATCGCCACCGCGCAGAACAACTTCAACCCGAACGGCGTGTTCGCCGCGATGTTCATCATCGCGGTCCTGGCCCTGACCGCCGAGGGCCTGATCGGCCTGCTGGAACGGCGCCTGCTGTCCTGGCGGCCGCCGTCACCGGTCGAGACCGCCGCCGCCTGAGTCCCTGCTCGTCATCCCCACCGATGTAAGGAGTACCCCGATGTCCAGACGTACCCTCCGCCCGATCGCGGCCGTAGCCGGCATCGCGGCCCTGGCGGCAGGCCTGGCCGCCTGCGGCGGCTCTTCCGGTACCGGCGGCTCGACCAGCGCCGGGAGCTCGAGCACCGCCGGATCCAGCGCCGCCGGGTCCAGCCTGCCGACCGTCACCCTGATGGTCGGCGGCATCGACAAGCAGATCTACCTGCCCTACCAGCTGGCACAGAACCTGGGGTACTACAAGAAGTACGGGGTCAACGTCCAGCTGTCCACCGAACAGAGCGGCGGCGTCGGCGCCGAGACGGCCATGGTCTCCGGGCAGGTCGACATGGCCGGCGCCTGGTACGTACACACCATCGACTTCCAGGCCAAGGGCAAGAACGTGGTGGACGTGGTTCAGCTGTCCGGGGCGCCCGGGGAGCGCGAGATGTGCGGTAAGGGCTCCGGCATCACCAGCCCGGCCGGCTGGAAGGGCAAGAGCCTCGGCGTCACCGATATCGGCTCCGGTACCGATGAGCTCACCGTTTACCTGGCGGCCCGGTACCACCTGACGAGCAAGGACATCAACCGCGTCGCCGTCGGCGCCGGCCCCACCTTCGTCGCCGCGCTTCAGCATGGCCGGATCGCCTGCGGCATGACCACCCAGCCCACGGCCGGGGCCATCCAGGCGCAGGGAATCGGGACTTCGGTGATCAACCTGGCCACCACCAGCGGCGCCCAGCAGTGGCTCGGCGGAGCCTATCCCGCGGCCGGCGTGCTGGCCCGCGCCGACTGGGTCGCCTCGCATCAGGCCGTCGTGCAGAAGGTCGTCGACGCGCTGGTCGCGACCATGCACTGGATCAGCACGCACAGCGCCGCGGACATCGCCAGCGCGATGCCGCCCGCGTTCGTCTCCAACGGGCTCACCACCAAGGCCGCCTACATCGCCGAACTGGCCCAGGACAAGGGCCAGTTCCTGGCCAACGGGATGATGCCCGCCAGCGGCCCGGCCACCGTACTGGCCATCGAGAAGTTCGTCGGCAACGTCACCGGCCCGGTCAACCTCGCCGGCACCTACACCAACCAGTACGCAATCGCCGCCAACAAGCTCGAGGGCTTCCTGAGCTGACCGTCCCGCGCTGGGCCGGCCCGCCCGGGCCGGCCCAGCGGCATTGGGACCGGGTAATGCGGTCATTCCGCGAGCAGGTCATCCTCCAGGAGTATCGCGTAATCATCATCGCGGACGACGCGGTAGGCATCGGCCACCGGGCAGGATGAAGACGCTTACGAAGCGATCTTTCCTCCCCTGCTGTGACGATGCGGGGCGTTACGTGAATGAGCAGTGGCCTGAGATATTTTCCGGAGAGGACCGATTTCCATGATTGAGGTACGGGACCTCACGAAGCGCTACGGCGATAAGGTCGCCGTCGATGATTTGACGTTCGGCATCGAGCCGGGAAAGGTCACCGGTTTCCTGGGGCCGAACGGGGCGGGCAAGACAACCACGATGCGCTGCATCCTCGGGCTTGACTACCCGGACAAGGGCACGGTCACCGTTGACGGCAAGGCGTTTCACGATTTCGCCTATCCGATGCGCGAGGTCGGCGCGCTGCTCGAGGCGAAGGCGGTGCACGGCGGCCGGTCGGCCTACAACCACCTGCGCTGCCTCGCCCAGACCAATAACCTGCCCCGGCGGCGGATCGGCGAGACGCTGGAGCTTGTCGGCCTGACGGAGGTGGCGGCCAAGCGCTCCAAAGGGTTCTCCCTGGGGATGAGCCAGCGCCTGGGTATCGCCGCCACGCTGCTCGGCGACCCGAAGATGGTGATGTTCGACGAGCCGGTCAACGGCCTCGACCCCGAGGGCATCCTGTGGATCAGGAACCTGATGAAGGCGCTGGCCGCCGAGGGGCGGACGGTGTTCGTCTCCAGCCACCTGATGTCGGAGATGGAGAACACCGCTGACCACCTGATCGTGATCGGCCGGGGCAAGCTGATCGCCGACTGCACGATGGCGGACTTCGTCGCCCGGGCCTCCGGCGCGGCCGTGCGGGTGCGCACGCCATCAGCGGATCAGCTCATCCGGGCGGTCAGCGCGCTGGGCGCTACCGCCGGCACCAGCGATGACGGGTCAATCGAAGTCCGCGGCATGCCGGCCGAGCAGATCGGCGACCTGGCTTTCAGCGCGGGCATCCCGCTGCACGAACTGGCCACGGTGCGGGCCTCGCTGGAAGAGGCCTTCATGGAGCTGACGGCGGACAGCGTGGAGTTCCGCGCCGATGCGCCCGGACCGCCGGCGAGCACGATGATCGGCAGCGGGGTCTGACCGATGACAACGACAACGGCAACGGCACCCGTTAACCTGCCCGTGCTGCCGCCGGCCACCGGCCGGGCCGGACTGCGCGGAGTGCTCGCCTCGGAGTTCACCAAGATCCGCTCGGTCCGTTCCACTTACTGGACCCTCGCGGCGCTGATCGTCGTCAGCGTCGGCATCGCGGCCATCGCCGGGTTCGGCATCGCGTCCAACATCCACAACAACCCGCAGAACAAGGCGGGGACGGACGCCACCCAGGCATCGCTGATCGCCTTCTTCGAGCTCGGCCAGCTGATCATCGCGGTGGTCGGCGCCATGAGCATCACGTCCGAGTACTCCACCGGGATGATCCGCACCTCGCTGACCGTGATGCCGGGGCGCGGCACCATCTACCTCGCCAAGCTGATCGTCCTCACCACGGTGGCACTGGTCATCTCGCTGGTGACCTCGTTCATCTCGTTCTTCGTCGGCCAGGCGGCGATGTCCGGCTCGGGCGTGACCGCGTCGCTGTTCCATTCGGTCACGATCCCGATGAACGCCCTCGTGAAAGGGCCCGCCGGCGGTCCGGGCAACGGGCCGCCCGCCGTGACGTTCCAGGGCACCGCGACGATCTCTCCCGGCACGGTGCTCGTCGCCATCATCGGCACCGCGCTGTTCGTCACCGTGGTCACGCTGATCGCTTTCGGCCTCGGCGCGATCATCCGGCACACCGCCGGCGCGATCACCTCCGCCATCGGCCTGATGTTCGTGCTCTCGATCATCATCCAGATCCTGCCGGACAACTGGCGCTGGGACATCATGCGGTTCTTCCCCGACGCGGCGGGCCGGGTCCTCTCGGTGACAGTGGGATCATCAAACTCGCACCTGTGGTCAGCGTGGCCGCAATTCCTGGTCACGGTGATCTGGGCCGTGGTCCTGGTCGGCGCCGGCGGGTACCTCTTCCGCAAGCGCGACGCCTGATAATTGCCAGTCGGCTGTCGGCCGGCCATCCCTCAGCGGTAGGGCGTCAGGTCGGCCCGGGGGTAGCGCGTTTGGGTGTCGGCCAAGGTCTGCTCGTCCCAGTACGGGTCGCCGGGAGCGGGCCATCCGAACACCGACCGCTCCCGGGGGGTCGCCCGCTCGACGATCTCGGACCAGCCTGGTTGCGTCGCGCGCTCGGCCCAGGCGACCCGGCCGGTCCAGCGCGGTCCCCACGCGTCGTAGTTGACGAGGAGCGCAAAGCGGGTTGAGCGTTCCCCGGTCATGGCCGACCCACGGTGAAGCACGTCGGTCCGACGAACGAGCAGGGTTCCCGCGGGACCTGTCATGGAGACCTCCACCTCGGCGAATTTCCCCGCGGGGAGGTACTCGTTCGTGATGTCGTGATCCCCTGGGACCGGCCAGTACGGCACGCTCTGCCCGGCCGGCAGCGGAACGACCTTGGTAGGGCCGTCCTCCTCGCCGACGTCTGACAGGAGGATCCAGCAGTCCATCTGGGTGGCCGGCTGGGAGCGCTTGGGCACGACGAGGGTGTGGTTGGCGAAATCGCGGTGGTGGCACTGGTCGTAGTCAACGGCCCCGGCGTACTTGGCCCACAGCCCCGCCTCATATAGACGCAGGTCGGCCGAACCAAGGAAGCGCTCGGCCAGGTCGAGCAGGCCGGGGTGAAAGGCCAGTCGGTTCAGGTCCCACGACCGCCACGGTCCGCGGATTTCGCCGGCCCACTGGCTGGTTGCTAGCCAGGCATGAGCGGCCGGGTCGGCGAAGTACTCCCCGGGCCGCGGGTAGTGCAGCCACAAAGCGTCCTGGGCCGCCGCCAGCTCGTCAGCCTCGAGAAATCCCTCGAAGATCAGATAGCCCCGGTCACGCAGATCCGCCACACAACGGTCCGGAACTCTCATCGACGCCGCCAGCTAGACGAGTCCAGGGGCGACGCCGCCCGGACGAAACCGCTGAGACGATAGAACCCGGGAAAGGAAACCAGGCTGAATGATGACACGGCGAAGCAACACCTCATTGGTCATGGAGGAGCGTGCCGCGCAGTGTTGAGCGGCACGCGATGACAGGTCTGAGACCTACGCGTCAGCGCGTGCCCTAGCAGCCGGGTTGCATGGCCCGAATAGTAGCAGCGCCGGGGCGAGCATAAGGCTTGTCGGCGCTGAAGAGGCCGCCCGCATCCCCGCCGCTAACAGGTGCTGCATTCCGTCCGGGGTGACATCCCCTGCCTGCCCCGGAACTGCCGACTACATGGTCGAACGGTCCCTGGGCGCAGGATCCTTACCACGTCGTGGTGTCGTTCGCGGTTATCTTCGTCCCCCTCGTGGCGGTGTTGTCCATGTCACGGGTGCCGCTATGCCGTCGCAATGCACCCCTGCCTACACGCCGGGCGCGCGACCTGCTGCGTATCAGCCGGGTCCTGCTGTGGCGAGCTTTCAAGGCACCGATCCCTGATGCCGGCGGCCCGGACTGGCTGTCCGATGTGATCACGCTCGGCGAGCGCGCCAGGCGGCTACCTGCTCTTCTTCATGGTCACGGCGTTCGGCGTGTTCGCGTTCGTAACGATCGCCGGGCATCACCTCGGTCTGGTCGTGAGCGACCACCCGCAGCTAATCACCGCGACGAACGCTGAGCTTCGGAAGATCCCGGTCCACGCCCTAGTCGCGGCTAGCGCCAGCGCTCCGGTCTCGATTGCGTTTCGTTCAGTGATCTGGTCCGCACTCGGAATCAGCGAACAGCAGGCTAGCTGGCCCGACTTCAACGAGCTTGTGCTCGGCACCGCCGCTGTGACGGCGATCGTGACCGTGATGATTGAGTCGCTGGTGCATCTCTCGGTCAGGCGTCGCGGAGGCGGAGCAGCAGGGCGGCGGCCAGCAAGGCGGCGGCGGACCAGGCCGCGAGCACGC
>JAICWX010000181.1 GCA_025934635.1 Streptosporangiaceae bacterium
ATCCACCGATTCGGGCAGCCCGAACCCGCCCGCGGTCTGCAGCGTCGCCATGCCGTGACAGGCGGCCCGCCACATCCGCACGGCGTGGATGAGGGCGGTGCCCTCCAGGCGGTAGCCCGCCAGGGCCGCGCTGATCACCTCGAACGCCTGCGTCGCGACCTCGATGTGCTCCTCGTCGCCCGGTGCGGGCGCCAGTACGCTGGCCGCGTAGCGGCCCGGGTGAGCCAGCGCGTAGCCGCGGTACGCGGCGGAGATGGCCCGCAGCGCGTCGGTCCCCGACACCCCCGCCGCCGCCCGGGCCCCGACACCGGCCAGTTCGCGCACGGCCAGCAGGGCGATACCGCGCCGGACCTCGTCCAGGCCGCTGACGTGCTTGTACAGGCCGGGCAGGGAAACCCCGCAGCGCTGCGCGACCGCCGCCAGCGTGAGCCGGTCCAGGCTCGCCTCGTCGGCGACCTCCGCGGCCTGGCGGACGATCCGCTCCGGGGTCAGCCCGGCGCGCGGCATGTCTCAGCGGTCCCTCGGGTCGGTCCTCATGCCGATCATGATGCCGCAGCCGGTCATGAACGCCAGCAGCAGCACCAGCGCGGGTCCGGCCGCGGCCGCCAGCGACGCCGCCAGCAGCAGGTACACCAGCCCGGAGGCGGCGATCGCGACGGCCAGCGCGGCCCCGGTCCAGCGCAGCCAGCGGGGCAGCGCCGCCATCGCCGCCGCGGCCGCGGCCAGCACGGCCAGCGCCAGCATCTTGACCCCGTCCAGCCGGTCGACCGACGCGTACAGCACGGACGCCGCCCCCGGCGCCATGGTCGCGGCCAGCACCATCCCGAGGACGGCCTGCCCGGCCGAGATGGTCGCCGCGACCAGGCCGGAGACCAGCGCGAGGCGCCCCGCGGCCGGGGCGCCGCGGCCGCGGGCGAACCGGGCCAGTGCCACCGCGATAACCGCGATCCCGATAGCCGGCAGCCCCTCGGTGAGGACGAACTGGGCGGCGACCGCCGGACCGTGACCGGCCAGCGCCGCGACGACCTCGGCGCCAGGCGCCCCGAGCCGCGGGCTGGGCGCCGGCACCGCCAGCCCCGCCACCCAGGACAGCGTGTACCCGATCCCGGTCACGCCGGGGACCGTCAGCCACCCCCGGCGCCGGACCGCCCGAGCCGGCCCGCTGCCAGCGCCCGTGGTGCCAGCGCCCGTGGTGCCAGCGCCCGCGGTGCCCGCGCCCGTCGTGCCAGCGCCCGTCGTGCCCGCGCCCGTGGTGCTGTTGTGACGTGCCATCAAGTTAATTGCCATAGCTTTAAGTTAATCTAATTAACCAAGATACGCAAACCCTTTCAGACCGCCCGGCAGACCGCCCGGCAGACCGCCCGGCGCCCGGCCGGGGCAACCGGCCGGGCGACCCGGCCCGGCAACCCCCGTCCCGGCGACCCGGCCGGGCAAAGGTCCCAGCCGTCACCTTCGCCCCGCCAGCCTCGCCCGTTACGCGTCCCGTCCCCTTGGCTACGACATCGATGCTCCATCAATGCCGCGATCACGACCTTGATGCTCCATCGATGTCGTTAACCGCGCCGCCGGGGGACACTCGCGGCCTGACATCAGACGCACCACCAGCACCACCAGCACCACCAGCACCACCAGCACTACTAACACCACCGCCCCGCGAGGGCCGCCGAGGAATTACCCCTCCGGGGCGAAACGCACCGCGCGGATAACGCCGACCTGTGCTTCCCCGCCGATGACCGCGATGGTGGCGAGCTCGTCGGGAACGGCGGCGCCGAGCAGGCGCAGCGTGGCCACCGTGACCGGGGTCCGGCCGCGCTGCGCCCCGTCGTCGATCTTGACGGCGCCGGCCCTCCCGTCGGCCAGCGCGAACGCGTCGACGCCCTCCGCGCCCGCCTTGAGCAGCAATCCCGGTACCGCGTTCATCAGTAGCCGCTCGTCCCGGATGGTGCCGCTGGTCCAGGCCGGGTACGCGCGCATGGCGTCGGCCACCCGGCGCTCCGCGCTGCCGGGTGCCGCGATCACCAGCTCCCGGAAGGCGCGCGCCAGGCCGCCCAGCGTCAGCGCGAACAGCGGCGCGCCGCAGCCGTCCACCCCGGTAGCGGTCACCGGCTCGCCCGCCAGGTCCTCGACCGTGCTCCGGAGCGCCTGCTGCAGCGGGTGACCGGGCGCCAGGTACCCGGCCGTGTCCCAGCCGTTCCGCACGCAGGTGGCCAGCATCGCCGAGTGCTTGCCCGAGCAGTTCATCCGGATCCGGGACATGTCCTCGCCGTCGGCCATCAGCCGCCGCGCGGTCTCCAGGTCCAGCGGCCACGATGGCGGGCAGCGCAGGTCGGCCTCGGTCAGCCCGGCTCCTGACAAGATCTTGCGGACCCCGTCGACGTGGAAATCCTCGCCCGAGTGGCTGGCCGAGGCCAGCGCCAGCAGCTCGCCGTCCAGGTCGAGCCCGCAGCGGAGCATCCCGGTCGCCTGCAGCGGCTTGTTCGCCGAACGGGGGAAGAACGGCACCGCCGTGTGCCCGGCGCTGATCACCTGGGTCCCGTCGGCGGCCAGCCCCGCGACCGCGCCGCGGTGCCGCGATTCGGTGAAGCCCGAACGCACCACCTCGGCGACCACAGGGTTCACGTCAGCGTCTTCCGTAAAGATCGTCATGCAGGCAGTCTGCCCGGTGCGATGGCGCCGGGGTAAGGCGCACCGGCAAAGCCGGGAAAGGGCGCACCGGGTAACCTGCCCTGCTATGCGAGCTGTGGTGCAGCGGGTGAGCCGGGCCAGCGTGGCCGTGGACGGCGAGGTCACCGGGGCGATCGAGGAGCCGGGCCTGCTCGTCCTGGTCGGCGTGACTCACGACGACACCCCGGAGCAGGCCGGCAGGCTCGCGGCCAAGCTGTGGGGCCTGCGCATCCTCGACGGCGAGAAATCATGCTCCGACGTGGCTGCCCCGCTGCTGGTGATCAGCCAGTTCACGCTCTACGCGGACCTGGCCAAGGGCCGTCGCCCGTCCTGGTCCGCGGCCGCCCCCGGCCCGGTGGCCGAGCCCCTGGTCGGTGCCGTCGTGCAGGCCCTGCGTGACCTCGGCGCCCGGGTCGAGACCGGCATCTTCGGCGCCGACATGAAGGTCTCCCTGGTCAACGACGGCCCGGTCACTATCATCGTCGACCTGTGACCGGGACGGGGCGCTAGGAGCCCGCCGGGCCCAGGCCGGCCAGTTTGCACCGCGGCCGGGCGAGCAGCGATATCTGGTCATCGTCGGCCGGTCGGTCCTCAGGTAACTGGCGGGGTGCCGTGGGTGTGGAACGACTCGATCGTCTTCAGGCCCCAGGCCTGGCCCCTGGCCCGTTCGGCCTCGGTCCAGGTGATCGTGCGCCAGTCGGGGGCGAGCACCAGCCGGGCGACCGGGTTGCAGAGCTCGATGCGGTTGCCGCCCGGCTCGTAGACGTACAGGAAGAACGTCTGCTGGATGGCGTGCTTGTGCGGCCCGGTCTCGATGAACACCCCGCGGTCCAGGCAGATGTCCGCCGCGCGGAGGATGTCGTCGCGGGTGTCGGGCGCGAATGCGATGTGGTGCAGCCGCCCGGTCGTCCCGGTCCAGTCCCGCGTGTACACCAGGTCGTAGCCCTTGTTGGTGAAGTGCAGCCACTGCGCCGAGATCGTGCCGTCGTCGAGCATGATCTGCTCGGTGACCCGGCCGCCGAGCACGTCCCGGACGAACGCGCCGTTGGCCGCCACGTCCCGGCCCAGGTAGTTCACGTGGTCGAGCCGCCGGACGCTGACACCGCGCGCCGGGTACGCCTGCGCCTGGTTCTTCAGCGCGGGCTTCAGCGAATCGGGCGGGGTGTACCACTCCGTTTCCCAGTACAGCTCGAGCTCGTGCCCGTCCGGGTCGCGGAACAGGTAGGTCGGCCCGATCCCGGGATCGCCGTCCGTCCAGCCGATGCCGAGCCCGGCCGCCTCGATCGCCGCCACCCGCGCCTCGAGGGCGGCCTGGCTCGAGGCCCGCAGCCCGACCCGGCGGATGCCCGAGGTCTCGTGCGCGGTCAGCTTGACCGTGTGGTGCTCATAGTCGTCCCAGGTACGCAGGTAGACCGAGTTGCCGTCGCGGCCGGTCTCGGTCAGCCCGAGCACCTCCACGAAGAACCACAGGCTCTGCTCCGGTTCCGGCGTCAGCAGCTCGACGTGCCCGAGGTGGGCGACCTCCTGCAACGGCGGCCGGGTCGCGGCCGCAGCGGCCGAAGCCGCCGAAGCGGCCGCGTCGGCGGCGTCAGGGCTTGTCACAAAGACCTCCGGGGGAAGACGGTGCCGTCGAAAAGCTTGCGGGCGGTGCGCACCACGCCCGAGCGGACCACCCGGGGCGGCCGGCTGGCCACGTCCAGCTCGGCCTCGACCTCGAGGTGGCCGGACGGGTGCTCGATGTCGAACCGGGTCTGCCCCGGCTTGACGGCGGCCAGGCCGGCCCCGGCCGCCCCGTCCAGCAGCAGCGCGGTCGCCACGCTGACCGCGCCGAGCACCCCGATCGACTCATGCACCCGGACCGGGATGAAGGTCCGGGTGCAGATCGTCCCGCCGTCCGCCGGCGCCGCCACCAGCGAGATCTTCGGCACCGAGGCCGCCGAGACGTCACCCAGCCCCATCAGCGAGCCGGCCGCCAGCTGCAGCGCCCGTACCCGCCGTCGCAGGTCGTCGTCGGCCTCGAGCTCGGCGACGGTCTCATAACCGCTGCGGCCGAGCGCGGCGGCCGGCACCACCACCACCGGCATGCCGTTGTCGATGCAGGTGACGGTGACGCCGTCGATATCGTCGGTCACGTTCCCGGTCGGCAGCAGCGCGCCGGTCGCCGACCCCTCGGTGTCCGCGAAGTCGAGCACGATCGCCGCGGCCGTCCCCGGCACCCCGGCGATCGCTGTTTCCCCCTCGTACTCCACGGCGCCGTCCGCCCCGGTGAAGGCCGCGGTAGCCATGCTGTCCGAGTTGACCATGTGGATCCGCACCGGCGCGGCGGCGGCCAGGCCGCGCTCGATCGCGAACGGGCCGACCCCGGCGAGCAGGTTGCCGCAGTTCTGCCGGTCCGACACGGTGGCCTGATCGACGCCGACCTGCAGGAACAGGTAGTCGACGTCCGCGTCGGGGCGGGACGAGGGGGAGATCACCGCCACCTTCGAGGTCAGCGGGTGCGCCCCGCCGATCCCGTCGATCTGCCGCGCATCCGGGCTCCCCATGATCCGCAGCAGCAGGTCATCCCGTTCGGCCGGATCTTCGGGCAGGTCACGGGCCAGGAAGTAGGCCCCTTTCGAGGTCCCGCCGCGCATCAGCATGCACCGCACGCCGTCACCCGCCGGGCCCTCATTCACCGGGCTGGGCCTTGACGTACTCGACCCCGAGCGCGGCGAGCTTGTCCCGCAGGCCGTACAGGTCCAGGCCGAGCTGGCCGCCGGCCAGTTCCGCGCGGTTCCGCTCCTCCTTGGCCTCCCGGGACCGCGCGGCATCCAGCGCCGGCCCGATGTCACCGCGCGGCACGCACACCACGCCGTCGTCGTCGGCGATGATCGCGTCGCCCGGCGTGATGATCTGGCCGCCGACGGACACGGGCACGTTGACCGCGCCCGCGGTCTCCTTGACCGTGCCCTGGGCGCTGACCGCGGCCGACCAGACACCGAAGCCCATCGCCCGCAGCTCGGCCACGTCCCGCACGCCGGCCTCGATGACCAGGCCCCGGACCCCGCGCGCGGCCAGCGACGTGGCCAGCAGCTCGCCGAACATCCCGTCCGTGGACGGCGAGGCGGTCGTGACCACCAGCAGGTCCCCGGCCTGGCACTGCTCCACCGCCGCGTGGATCATGAGGTTGTCCCCGGGCCAGCACAGCGCGGTGACCGCGGTCCCGCCGATCCGCGTCCCGTCCTGGATCGGGCGCAGGCCGGGACCGAGGTACCCGGCCCGCCCGATCGCCTCGTGCACGGTGGCCACGCCGAGCCCGGCCAGCTGGTCCACGACGGCCAGGTCGGCCCGGGCAATACCGGTGACGATCACGTTGCGCATCAGCTCAACCTGTCCGTCACCTGCGGGAACACGCGCATGTAAGTCTCTCCTAGGTGGACTGCGGCAGGCCCAGGTTGGGTCCGGCGTTGCGCCGGAGCTGCGTGCGCGCTGACTGCCGGCATGGATTCCTGCTGGCTCACCGGATGTCCTCCCCGGGCTGGTCGAGCAGCGCCGCGATCACGCTGCGCAGGTGGCGGCGGGTGGCCTCCTCGGCCTCGGCGGGCTGGCGGCCCGCGATCGCGGTGATCATCGCCAGGTGCTGGGGCAGCGACTGCTGCGGCCGTCCCGGCCGGAGCGACAGCTGGAACTGGTGCCGGACCAGCTGCCCGTTGAGCCGCTCGAGCAGGCTGGCCGCCACCGGCTGGGCGGAGAGCTCGCGGACCAGCCGGTGCAGCTCGTGGTTGAGCGCGGAGTACTTCAGCGGCTCGCCGTCGGCGACGCTGCGCTCCATCTCGGCACCCAGCTGGCGCAGCCGCGCGGCCGCGGGCTCGGTGACCCGCTCGGCCGCCTTCGCGGCGCACAGTCCCTCCAGCACCATCCGGCACTCGATGATGGCGACCGCCTCGTCGACGCTGATGGTCCTGACCCGGGCCCCGCGGTTCGGTATCCGCTCGACCAGCCCTTCGGCCGTCAGGTCGAACAGCGCCGCGCGCAGGCTGGCCCGCGTCACCCCCAGCGTCCCGGCCAGTTCCTCCTCGACGAGCCGCTGCCCGGGCGCCATGTCTCCCGCCAGGATCGCCCGCCGCAGCCGTTCAGCCGCCAGCCGCCGTCCCGGAGCACCTGCCATCGGCTTGGCCGGCGGCGCGTCCTCTGCCCCATGCACGTGGCGATCTTAAAAGTGCATAACAAAATTGTCAACAATCCGTCGGGCCGGGACGGGCGTCCCGGGGCGGGCGGGCCGGGGCGGAGCGGGGCGGGGGCCTGGCCCTGCGTGCCGGCCCCTGCACTATCGTGCAGGCACCACACCGAACCGGAGGCGCACCATGAACCAGGCCGGCACCCAGGAACAGGTCAGCCAGGAAGCCAGCGGCTGGCTCGACCTGGTCACGGTGGACGAATCGGTCCTGGAGCTGTGTCCCGGCTACACCGCGCTGGTCATCGTGGCCGAAGGGCTGCAGCCCGGCCCGGGCGACGCGGCCACCGACGCGCTGCTGAGCGAAGCCGAGGCGAAGGCCCGGGCCGTGCTCGGCGGCTCCGGACCCGAGCAGCTCGGGCCGGTGGCCGCCTGGCGGCTCGCCTACCAGGCCTTCGGGGCCAAGCCGAAGCGCACCCGGCCCAGCGTCGAGGCGCTGCTGCGCCGGGTGGAGGCCGGGCTGCCCCGGATCGACCGGCTCACCGATATCTACAACGCGATCTCGGTCAGCCACCTGCTGCCGGCCGGCGGGGAAGACCTGGCCCGGTACCGCGGCCCGGCCCGGCTGACCCGCGCGGCGGGGGACGAGCCGTTCGACACCATGCGCGACGGGCAGCCGGTGACCGAGCACCCCGAGCCGGGCGAGGTGATCTGGCGCGATGACGACGGCGTGACCTGCCGCTGCTGGAACTGGCGGCAGTGCGTCCGCACCAGGATCACCGGCGCCACCACCAGCGCCATGTTCATCCTCGACGGCCTGGCCGAGCTCGGCCCGGACGGGCTGGCCGCCGCCGGGCAGGACCTGGCCGGCCGGCTGACGGCGTTCAACCCGGGCGCCCGCCTGGCCTGGCGCCGGATCGGCGCCGCCAATTAACTTTCCCGGTAAGCACGGGCGGAGGTACCCTGGGCGCAGGTTCGCAGGGCACCCCCGGTCCGCGGGAAGGACAGAGTCCACCTGTGCCCGGCCCGCTAACCGGGCCACTGACTGACAGCAGGCATTCCTCCTTTCGGCTTGCGACGCGGACCGCAGGCGCACGAAAGGAGCCATCGTGCCCGACCTGCCCGCCGAACCCAGCCTCCAGCAACTCCGCCACCAGGCCAGGGACCTGCAGCGCGCGGTACGCCGAGGTGTCCCGGACGCACTCGCCGAGGCGGTGCAGCGCTACCCGGGTGCCCGCCCGGACGCCAGCTTCCCGCTGAGCGCGGCCCAGCTGGTCGTGGCCCGGCGGTATGACTTCCCGAGCTGGACCAGGCTGCGCCGCTACGTCGAGGTCGTCGAACGGTACAGCCGCTTCCCGGGGCGGATGGCGGCGGACAGCCCGGCCGACCAGTTCCTCCGCCTGGCATGCCTCTCTTACGAAGACGACCAGCCGGAACGGTGGGTGCAGGCCCGCGCGCTCCTCGCCCGGCACCCGGAGATCACGCAGGTCAGCGTGTACGCCGCGGCCGCCGCGGCGGATGTGCCCCGGCTCCGCGCGCACCTGGCCGGCGACCCGGGGGCAGCGGCCCGGCCGGGCGGCCCCTTCCGCTGCGAGCCGCTGTTCTACCTGGCCTACGCCCGCCACGACCCCGCCGCCGGCGCGGATGGCGTGCTCGCCAGCGCCCGGATCCTGCTCGGTGCGGGCGCCGACCCGAACGCCGGCTACCTGTGGCACGGCCTGCCCACCCCGTTCACCGTGCTGACCGGCGTGTTCGGCGAGGGCGAGCTGGGGCCGGAGCGCCAGCCGCGCCACCCGCACGCGCTGGCCCTGGCCCGCCTGCTGCTCGAGGCCGGCGCCGACCCCAACGACGGCCAGGCGCTGTACAACCGGATGTTCGAGCCGGGTAACAATCACCTGGAGCTGCTCTTCGAGTTCGGCCTCGGCACCGGCGACGGCGGCCCGTGGCGGGCCCGCCTCGGCGACGCCCTCGACCCCCCCGAGCAGCTGGTGCGCGGGCAGCTGGCGTGGGCGATCACCCACGGCATGACCGAACGGGTCCGGCTGCTCGCCGAGCACGGCACCGACCTCGTCGCGCCGTTCGCCGACGGGACCACTCCCGCGCACTGCGCGGCTGCCACCGGGCATCCCGAGCTCGTCCGCTTCCTGGTCGCCCGCGGCGCCGCCGCGCCCGACCTCGATCCGGAGCAGCGCTTCGCCGCTGCCGCCCTGGCCGCGGACCAGGTCGCGCTCGACGAGCTGCGGGCCGCCCGGCCCGGCCTGGCCCGGGAGGTCCGGGCGGCCCGCCCGGCGCTGATCGTGTGGGCGGCGGCCCAGGGCCGCCCCGGCTCGGTCGAGCTCCTGGCCGGGCTCGGCTTCGACGTCAACGCCCTGGGCCGCTCCGACGTCCCCGCCGAGGAGCCGTGGCAGACCGCGCTGCACGTCGCGGCCATGGAAGGCCGCGAGGACCTGGCCCGGAGCCTGCTCCGGCTCGGCGCCGACCCCGGCCTGCGCGACCACCGCTTCGGCTCCACCCCGCTCGGCTGGGCCCGCTACTTCGGCCAGGAGCAGCTGGCCGGCCTGCTCGAACCGCTGACCCCCGGGGAAGAGCCCGCCGCCGGTGACGGATCCGCCCGTCCATTACCCCGAACGGGGCTGGCTCACCTGGCCGGCGAACACCGGCTGCCCCGTGGCGACCTCGAGGATCGCGAACAGGAACGGCCGGTCCACGACCACTGTGACCGGTGGCGGCGCCTGGATCACGGCCGCCGCGGCCATCAACAGCGCGGTGGCCACCGCGGCCTCGGTACCGTGCTCGTCAACGTCGATATACGCCTTGTGCGCCACCGCGCCGATCCGCAGCGGCCCAGCTCCGGTGATGCCGCTGAAGTCAGCCTCGGCACCGAACGCCTGGACGGCACCGAGCCGCTCCAGGGCTGGAACGAGATCGAACGCCGCTTCCAGCCGGAACCGGGGCAGGGCCAGCGTGACCTCGTGCCTGGCCGCCCCGGCCAGCAGGCCGGCGAACCCGGCCGCCGCTACCTTCGGCCGCAGCTCCGCCAGCGGGCCATCCGGCAGCAGCACGGCCATGGTCAGGCCGACGTCGAGATAGGGGAGCAGCACGGCCTGGTACCCGTCCCCGCGCAGGTAGTCCCGCGTCGCCGTGCCGTGCATGACCGGGACGGTAACGCCCGGGCGGTCCGGGCCGTCCGGGTAGAACGGCGCGTCGTCCGTATCGTCCTCATCGAAGGGGCGGGTCCAGGCCGCCTTCAGGTAGACCGCGCTGGCGAGCACCAGCCTGGTCAGCTCGCCGACGGAGCCGGGCGGCAGCAGCCCGGTGATCTTGCCCTCGGTCTGCCCGGCGATCGCGGCGTTGATCGCGGCCCGTGCCTGCTCGGGCGCGGCGGCGAAATCCGCAGTAGCCAGGACGGCCCCGGCCAGGCGGCTGAGCCGGGCGGTGAACTCGGGCCGCACCGCGAACCCGGACTGGAGCCAGGCCGTGTTCGGCGCCCGGAACACCGCCGTGCCCGGGCCGGACGGGACCGCGCTCGCTTCGCCGGAATCGGGCTTGCCGTCGAGGTGCAGGACCGCGGCCAGTTCCGCCGCGGTCCGCCCGCGCGCTCCGTACCAGGCCATCAGCAGCGCGCCGGCCACGCTGGACGGCGAGAAGACCAGGTCGGCGGCACCGGCGGCCAGCACCTCGTACAGATCCGCGCCGAATACCGCCGCTGTCCCTTCGTTGCGCACCATTCGTTCCTACCCGGACGAGATGAAACCATGGCCGGGTGAACTGGTTCATGACGGCCGGCCCGGAGGAGTTCCTGAGCGTGGCCGGGGAGTTCCTGCGCGCCGAGCCCGCCCGGAACTCCGTGATGCTGACCGTGACCGCGGACCTGCTGGCCACCGGGCCCGCGAACGGTCCCGCCGGGATGCTGTACGGCTGGTGGCGGCCGGATGACGGTCCGCTGGCGGCCGCCAGCCAGGCGGCCCTGGACGCGGGGACCGGGGAGGTGGTGCTCTACACCGACCTGGCCAATCCCACCAGCAACGCCCTGTACGAGCGCCTCGGCTACCGCCCGGTCGAGGACCGCGTCGTCCTGACCTTCACCCCGGCGGCTACGCTTCACCCGTGAGCGGACTCGAGAACTTCGCCCGGCTCGTCGATGGCGACCACGGCCTGTGCGTGGTGTCCACGCTGCGGCCCGACGGGACCATCGCCTCGTCGGTGGTGAACGCGGGCGTGCTGCCGCATCCGGTAACCGGCGATCAGGTTGTCGGCCTGGTCAGCCGCGGCGACGCGCAACGGCTGGCGCACCTGCGGGCCCGGCCGCGGGCCACCGTGGCCATCCGGGCGGGCTGGCAGTGGGCCGCCGTCGAGGGTCCGGCCGAACTGGCCGGGCCGGACGACCCGATGCCGGGGGTCGACGCCGAGCGGCTGCGCCTGCTGCTGCGCGAGATCTTCACCGCGGCCGGCGGGACGCACGACGACTTCGACGCCTACGACCAGGTGATGGCGGCCGAGCGCCGCGCCGCGGTCCTGGTTTCCCCGGCCCGCGTCTCGCCCCGCGACTGAGCAGCCGTGGACACCGAACGGCGCTCGGTCACCCGCCCCGGCGGCCGCGTGATCGAATTCCTGGTGGCCGGCCCGGCCGACGGCCTGCCGCTGGTCCTGCACGAGGGCACGCCCTGCGGCCTGGCCCTCTACCCGCCGACCGTACAGGCCGCCGCGATCCGCGGCCTGCGGGTGATCCTGGCGGCCCGGCCCGGCTACGAGGGGTCGACGCCCCGGCCCGGCCGGCGCGTCGTGGACGTGGCGCAGGACACCGCGGCGGTCCTGGACGAGCTCGGCGCGGACGGCTTCGTCACGGCGGGCTGGTCCGGCGGCGGCCCGCACGCGCTGGCCTGCGCCGCGGCCCTGCCGGAGCGCTGCCTGGCGGCGGCGTCGATCGCCGGGGTCGCGCCGTACGCGGCCCCCGGCCTGGACTGGATGGCGGGGATGGGCCCGGAGAACGTCGCCGAGTTCGGCGCGGCGCTGGCCGGCCAGGCTGAGCTGACCGCCTTCCTCGACCGCGAGGCGGCCACCATGGGCTGCGTGACCGGCCCGGATGTGGCGCAGGCGTTCGGCGGCCTGGTGATCGAGGCCGACCAGGCGGTGCTCACCGGGGAATTCGCCGACCACGTCGCCACCCTCCTGCGGACCGCGCTGAGCTCCGGCATCGCGGGCTGGCGGGACGACGACCTGGCGTTCACCCGGGACTGGGGCTTCTCCCTGACTCCGGAGCCGCCGCTGCGCGCCGCCATCTGGCAGGGCGACCAGGACCGGATGGTCCCGTTCGCGCACGGCCAGTGGCTGGCCGCTGCCATCCCCGGCGCCCGCGTGCACCTGATGCCCGGTGACGGCCACCTGTCCATGACCATCAGCGCCTTCGACCAGATCCTCGACGACCTCCTCGACCTGGCCGGCCTCACCGCGTAATCGCCCGGTCGCTGGCACAATGCTCTGGTGACGCAAAACCAGTCAGTGGACCAGCGGATCGCCGACCAGCTCGGCGTGGCCGTCCGTCAGGTCAGCTCCGCGGTCGAGCTGCTCGACGGCGGCTCGACGGTGCCGTTCATCGCCCGGTACCGCAAGGAGGTCACCGGGGGCCTCGACGACGCCCAGCTGCGGACCCTCGAGGAACGGCTGCGCTACCTGCGCGAACTCGACGAGCGCCGGGACGCGATCGTCAAGGAGATCGAGAGCCAGGGCAAGCTGACCGACGAGCTCGCGGCCCAGCTCCGCGCGGCCGACTCCAAGGCCCGGCTGGAAGACCTCTACCTGCCCTACAAGCCGAAGCGGCGCACCAAGGCGCAGATCGCCCGCGAGGCCGGCCTGGAACCGCTGGCCGACCTGCTGCTGGCCGATCCCAGCCGGGACCCGCACGCCGAGGCCGCCAACTTCATTGACCCGGACCGGGGCGTGGCCGACGCGAACGCGGCCCTGGAGGGCGCCCGCGCCATCGTGGTCGAGCGGTTCGCCGAGGACGCGGACCTGCTCGGCGAGCTACGCGAGACGATGGCCGCCCGCGGCTCGCTCACCTCCCGGGTCCGCGAGGGCCAGGAGCAGAAGGGAGCCAAGTTCTCCGACTACTTCGAGTTCAGCGAGCCGTTCACGCGGCTGCCGTCGCACCGCGTGCTGGCCCTGTTCCGCGGCGAGAAGGAAGAGATCCTCGACCTCACCCTGGAAACCGGGGCCGAGGACGCGGAGTACGAGGCGCGCATCGCCGGCCGGTTCGGCCTCAGCGACCAGGGCCGGCCCGCCGACCCGTGGCTCGGCGCCACCGTGCACTGGGCCTGGCGCACCCGCATCCTGATGCACCTGAGCGTCGACATCCGGGTCCGGCTGTGGCAGGCGGCCGAGGACGAGGCGGTCCGGGTGTTCGCCGCCAACCTGCGCGACCTGCTGCTGGCCGCCCCGGCCGGCGCGCGGACCACGATCGGCCTGGACCCCGGCTTCCGGACCGGCGTCAAGGTCGCGGTGACCGACGCCACCGGCAAGGTGCTGGGCACGGCCACGATCTACCCGCACGAGCCGCAGCGCCGCTGGGACGAATCCGTCGACGTCCTGGCCCGGCTCGCCCGCTCTCACCACGCCGACCTCGTCGCCATCGGCAACGGCACCGCCTCCCGGGAGACCGACCGGCTGGCCGCCGACCTGATCAAGCGCCATCCCGAGCTCGGGCTGACCAAGGTGGTCGTGTCCGAGGCCGGCGCCAGCGTCTACTCGGCCTCGGCGTACGCCTCGGAGGAACTGCCCGGCATGGACGTCTCGCTCCGCGGCGCCGTGTCGATCGCCCGGCGGCTGCAGGACCCGCTGGCCGAGCTGGTCAAGATCGACCCGAAGTCCATCGGCGTCGGCCAGTACCAGCACGACGTGGCCGAGGGCAAGCTGTCGCACTCGCTGGACGCGGTGGTGGAGGACTGCGTGAACGCGGTCGGCGTGGACCTCAACACGGCCTCGCAGCCGCTGCTGGCCCGGGTATCCGGGGTCACCGCCGGGCTGGCCGCCGCGATCGTGGCCCGGCGTGACTCCGAGGGCCCGTTCCGGACCCGCCAGCAGCTCATGGCTGTTCCGCGGCTCGGCCCCAAGGCGTTCGAGCAGTGCGCCGGGTTCCTGCGCATCCGCGGCGGCGACGACCCGCTCGACGCGTCCGGCGTGCATCCCGAGGCATACCCGGTGGTCCGCCGCATCCTGACCGCGACCGGGGCCTCGGCCGGCGAGCTGATCGGCAGCACCGCCACCCTGCGCGGCCTCAAGGCCACCCAGTTCACCGACGAGCGGTTCGGGCTGCCGACCGTCACCGACATCCTGCGCGAGCTGGAGAAACCGGGCCGCGACCCCCGGCCGGCGTTCGCCACCGCGACGTTCGCCGAGGGCGTGGAGAAGCTCGGGGACCTCGAGCCGGGCATGGTCCTCGAGGGCGTGGTGACCAACGTGGCCGCGTTCGGCGCGTTCGTCGACGTCGGCGTGCACCAGGACGGCCTGGTGCACGTGTCGGCCATGTCGCGCACCTTCGTCTCCGACCCGCACACGGTGGTCAAGTCCGGTGACGTGGTCCGGGTCAAGGTGCTTTCGGTTGACATTCCCCGGCACCGGATCTCGCTCACCCTGCGGCTGGACGACGACGTGACACCGGGTCCCGGCCAGCCGGGCGGGCGGCCGCGGCCCGAGACCCGGACCGAGACCCGGCCCGGGCCTGAGGCCGGCCGGACCGGCCGCGGCTCCGGTCCCCGCCCGGGGCCGGCCGGCGGGCGGGGCGGCCGGCCGGGTGGCGGCAACCGGGGCGGCGCCCGCGAGGCGGCCCCGGAAGGGGCGCTGGCCGACGCCCTGCGCCGGGCCGGGCTGGTCCCCAAGGCCCCCGGCGACCGATAGCATCGGGTAACCCACTTCCCGACTTCCTAGGAGCACACCGTGTCCAGCCAGCAGCTTCGTATCACCCTCGCCGGAAGCGAGCATGTGGTCGAGGCGGGCACGACGGCGGGCGCGGCCCTCGGCCCCGAGCCGGGCGTCATCGCGGCCAGGGTCAACGGCGAACTGCGCGACCTGGCCAGTCAGGTCGCCGACGGGGACGCGGTGGAGCCGGTCACCATCGCCAGCGACGACGGCCGCTACATCGTGCGGCACTCGGCCGCGCACGTCATGGCGCAAGCCGTGCAGGACCTGTTCCCGCAGGCCAAGCTGGGCATCGGGCCGCCCGTGGAGAACGGCTTCTACTACGACTTCGACGTGGACAAGCCGTTCACCCCCGAGAACCTGAAGGCCATCGAGGCCAGGATGCGCCAGATCGTCAAGCAGGGCCAGCGGTTCTCCCGCCGGGTGGTGACCGACGAGCAGGCCCGGTCCGAGCTCGCCGCCGAGCCGTACAAGCTCGAGCTGATCGGCCTCAAGGGGCACCCCTCGTCCGAGGACGGCGAGTCGGTCGAGGTCGGCGGCGCGGAGCTGACCATCTACGACAACCTGAACCCGGCCACCGGCGAGCTGTGCTGGAAGGACCTGTGCCGCGGCCCGCACCTGCCGGACACCCGGGCCATCCCGGCGTTCAAGCTGATGCGCGCCGGCGGGGCCTACTGGCGCGGAAGTGAGAAGAACCCGCAGCTGCAGCGGATCTACGGCACCGCCTGGGAATCGCGGGACAAGCAGGACGCGCACCTGCGGTTCCTCGAGGAGGCCGAGAAGCGCGACCACCGCAAGCTCGGCGCGGAGCTCGACCTGTTCTCGTTCCCGGTCGAGCTCGGCAGCGGGCTGCCCGTCTTCCACCCTAAGGGCGGCATCATCCGCCGGGTGATGGAGGACTACTCCCGCCGCCGCCACGAGGAGGCCGGGTACGAGTTCGTCAACACCCCCCATGTCACCAAGGAAGACCTGTTCATCACCTCCGGGCACCTGGAGTGGTACAAGGACGGCATGTTCCCGCCCATGGTGCTGGACGGGGCCACGTACTACAACAAGCCGATGAACTGCCCGATGCACATCCTGATCTACGCGTCGCGCGGGCGGTCCTACCGGGAGCTTCCGCTGCGGCTGTTCGAGTTCGGCACCGTGTACCGGTACGAGAAGTCCGGGGTGGTGCACGGCCTGACCCGGGCCCGCGGCTTCACCCAGGACGACTCGCACATCTTCTGCTCCCCCGGGCAGCTGCAGGACGAGCTGGCCTCGCTGCTGACGTTCGTGGTCGGGCTGCTGCGCGACTTCGGGCTGACGGAGTTCGAGGCGGAGCTGTCCACCCGGCCGGAGAAGTACGTGGGCGAGCTGTCGGAGTGGGCCGAGGCCGAGGCGGCGCTCAAGCACGCGCTCGACGTGTCCGGCCTGCCGTACGTGGTCGCCGAGGGCGAGGGCGCCTTCTACGCCCCCAAGATCGACGTGCACGTCAAGGACGCGATCGGCCGCCGCTGGCAGCTGTCCACCCTGCAGGTGGACCTGCAGGAGCCGGTCCGGTTCGGCATCGAGTACCAGGCCGCCGACGGCACGCGGCAGCGCCCGTACATGATCCACCGCGCGCTGTTCGGATCCATCGAGCGGTTCTTCGGCATCTTGGTCGAGCACTACGCGGGGGCCTTCCCGCCCTGGCTGGCGCCGGTCCAGGTGACCGGCATCCCCGTCACCGACGCGCACGTGCCCTACCTGGAGAAGGTCGCCGCGAGCCTGCGTGAGCAGGGCATCCGGGTCGAGGTCGACGCCAGCGACGACCGGATGCAGAAGAAGATCAGGACCGCGCAGCGGCAGAAGGTGCCGTTCATGCTGATCGCGGGCGACGACGACGTGACCGCCGGCGCGGTCTCGTTCCGGTACCGGGACGGAACGCAGAAGAACACCGTTCCGGTGGCGGACGCCGTCGCGGAGATCGTCACCGCCGTGCGCGACCGCGTCCAGGTATAGGGGCCGCCCCGTGGCTGACCCTGACGACGTCTTCGCGGGTGTCCCCGATGCCTTCGGGCGGCTGTGGACCCCGCACCGGCTGGCCTACATCAAGGGCGAGAACAAGCCGTCGGGCCCGGGGGAGGACGAGGGCTGCCCGTTCGACCGGGCACCGAAGCTGAGCGACGAAGAAGGCCTGATCGTCGCGCGCGGCGAGCTGGTGTACGCGGTCCTGAACCTGTACCCCTACAACGCCGGTCACGTGCTGATCTGCCCGTACCGGCACGTGGCCGACTACACCGACCTGACGGCCGCCGAGACGGCCGAGTTCTCCGAGTTCACCAAGCACACGGTGCGGGCGCTGCGGCGGGCCTCCGGGGCGCACGGCTTCAACATCGGCATCAACCTGGGCACCGTGGCCGGCGCCGGCATCGCCGCCCACCTGCACCAGCACGTGGTACCCCGGTGGGGCGGCGACACCAACTTCATGCCCATCACCGCCAGCACCCGCGTCCTGCCCCAGCTCCTGGCGGACACCCGCAAGCTCATCGCCAGCGC
This sequence comes from Streptosporangiaceae bacterium, assembly GCA_025934635.1. The sequence continues at coordinate 17,249 of JAICWX010000181.1, forward strand.
CTGGCCCAGGGGGGCCTGGGGGGACGGGTAGTCCCCCCAGACCGGGGGGTCACCGGGGGGTCGTCCCCCGGGGGATAATCAGTCCGGCTTGGAGTCGGCCGCGACCTTGGCCGCCAGGTGCGCCGGGAGCGGCTCATGCCGCAGGTAGGCCCGCGTGAACGAGCCCGTGCCGTGCGACACCGAACGCAGGTCGATGGCGTACCGGGTGATCTCGAGTTCCGGGATCTCCGCCTTCACCAGCGTCCGGCCCACGCCGATCGGCTCGGAGCCGAGCACCCGGCCGCGGCGGCCGGACAGGTCCGACATCACCGCGCCCACGTAGTCGTCGGGCACCAGCACGCACACCAGGTCGACCGGCTCGAGCAGCGTCGGCTGCGCCTTGGCCACCGCGTCCCGCAGCGCCAGCCGGCCGGCCTTCTGGAAGGCCATGTCGGAGGAGTCCACCGAGTGCGCCTTGCCGTCGTACAGGGTGACCCGGACACCGGTCATCGGGTAGCCGGCCGTGACGCCCTGCTCCATCTGCCAGCGGACGCCCTTTTCCACCGACGGGATGAACTGC
>JAICWX010000168.1 GCA_025934635.1 Streptosporangiaceae bacterium
CAAACTCCGACATGTGCACGACCTTAGCTGGTCAGCGGCCGCTTCAAGGTCCGATTGGGCGCACTTCAGCGCGGCGCTCATCGCAGGGGCGCCAGCGCGTCCGCCCGGTCGACCAGCCGGGAGAGCACGATTACGCTCTTGGTCCGCACCACGAACGGCTCGGCCCGGATGCGTTCCATCACGTCCTCGAAGTGCCGGACGTCGGTAGCCCTGATGTGCACCAGGGCGTCGGCTTCCCCGGTGACCGTGCACGCATCCACGACCTCCGGGTACCGCCGGACCGCGGCACCTATCTCATCCGGTGAGGTGCGCCCGCCGCAGAACAGCTCCACGTACCCTTCGGTCGTCCAGCCCATGGCGGCCGGATCTACCCGGGCGGAGAAGCCGGTGATCGCGCCCGCGGCCCGGAGCCGGTCCACCCGCCGCTTGACCGCGGGCGCGGACAGGCCGACCTCGCCGCCGATGAGGGAGTAGCTGGCCCGGGCGTCCCTGATCAGGAAGGCCACGATGCGGGCGTCGATGTCATCCACGGGCGCACGGTACCTGGTTCCGGGCATAAAACGAGGCTCGGCGTCCCGCTTTCGCCGAGCCTCACTAAGTGAGACGCGAAGCCTGCCGTACTGGTTGACGTGATCGGGAGGAAACTCCGCAATTCGCCTCCCTGGCGAGCGGGCAGCGTTCCGAGCACGGCCGGGGCGTGCCCCGCCAGCCGCGCCGCCGCAGCATCCGGACCTGCCGCAGGGCGGTCTCGCAGGGGTGGCCGTAGACGTCCCGCCAGCCATAGCGGCTGGTAACCACGCCCTGGCCCCAGGCCTCGTTGTCGCGGCGATTGTCGCGCCAGCGTTCCTCGTCCGGATGCGCCAGCCCGCCGTCGAGTTCGACGGCGAGCATGTACTTCTCGTAGTAGACGTCCCGGTAGGCGGTCCGGCCCTCGATCACCACGCGGACCTGGTGGCGGGACCGCGGCAGGCCGTGCGCTCGCTCGACGTCACGCAGGTAACGGTATTCGAGCACCGAATGGATCCCGTCGCCGGCGGCTGCGATGAGGTCTTCGATACTGGCCCGCCAGCGTATTTTCTTGCGTTGCCGCAGCGCTGCCCGGAGCCTTTCCTCGGTGGTCAGGCGACGGGCGACGGCCCGGGTTATCCAGCCGCAGACATCGTCGAAGGTAACGGCGAGATCGGTGAGGTCGAGCACGGTTTCCTCGACCGTTGTCCGGGGCGGCTCGCGGCCAGGCTGGGTGGCTTCGGCGATGCGGCCGGATATGCGGATCACCAGGCCGGGCGCCGCGACCCGCCGGGTCGAGGGAACCGTCACGTAGATCGACTCGCCGGGATGATCGATAAGTCCGTGCATCTCAGCGGCTGATAGGTGGCTGAGTACGGCGCCCGGGCCTGCGCGGAGCAGAGCCGCCCACAGCCACGTCTCGCGTGGCGGCGGCCCGGTGAAGACCGCGTACACGCCCCGGTGAAGCTGCTGCCAGCGCCCGCGCTCGAGGCGTCGGAATATCGACTGGGAGTTTAACCCGGCGTCGAGCAGCTGATGCCGGGAAACTGCACCCGACTGCGATTGGGCTATTGGGGCTGCCGTGACAGGAATGTCGTACCTCATTGTGCCACTGTGCCTCGCGGCACTGACATTTCCATGATCGCGAAGACTTTTATATCAGAAAACGTAGTCAACCTTTCGTGATCATGAAAGGGGACTCGCACTGCTAGTGAGGCGTGGGGTGTGAGGGAGCGTCGAGGTGGGTGTGCGTGAAGGGATGAGGTAGGCCTGGTGCCAGGGTTTACGTCGGGTTGGGTGGGGCTCGTAGTTGCTAGTGGGGCTGGTGCTTTCCGGGCGGGGGCCGGATGGGCTCGCGCGGTGCGTGCCGGGGGCGGGCGCTTGGCGGGGTTTGGGCTGGTGGGTGGGGGTGGGTACTGCGGGGGGAGTAGGGGCGGGGAGTAGGCGGGGCGGGGAAGTGTCTTCGGCGGGGGGATTCGGGGGTGGGGGCGGGGCGGGAGCCTGGGGAGGTTGGTTCGGGCTCTTAGGTTCGCGGGAGAGGGTTATGTCGATGCTGGGGCGGATAGGCAGCGGGTGTTACCGGCACCGGTGGATCACGGTGGCGGTGTGGGTGGCCGGGGTGGCGGCGCTGATCACGCTGTGGACGCGGTTCGGGGCGGCGGCGCAGGACGACTTCACCGGCAGCGACCCGGGGCAGGCGGTGCTGAACCAGCACTTCGCCCGGCAGTCGGGGGACACGCTGACGCTGGCCATCCGGTCACAGGAGAAGATCACCGACCCGGCGGTGCGGGCGCAGATCACCGGGGCGCTCAAGCCATTCCAGGCAGCGCCGCACGTCACCGGGGTGGCTGATCCGTACACCACGCCGGGGCACCTGGCCCGGGACGGGCATATCGCCTACGCCACCATCCAGTTCGACGTCCAGGGCGCGCACATCCCGGGCAGCGAGGCGACCGCGCTGATCCACGACGCGACCGCCGCCAGCAAGGACGGCGTGACGTTCAGCCTGGGCGGCGACGTGGTGGACGTGGCCGAGACGCCGTACGGGGGCGCCTCCAACGGGATCGGCGTGGGGGCGGCCGCGATCGTGCTGCTGATCGCGTTCGGCTCGCTGCTGGCGATGGGCCTGCCGATCGTGACCGCGCTGATGGGCATCGGTTCCGGGCTGGCGCTGACCGCGCTGCTGGGGCACATCTTCCCGGCGCCCGGGTTCTCCGCCATCATCGCCGCCTTGATCGGGCTGGGCGTCGGGGTGGACTACGCGCTGTTCATCGTGACCCGGTTCCGGACCGAGCTGCAAGAGGGCAAACAGCCTGGCGACGCCATCGTCACCGCGATGCGCACAGCCGGCCGGTCGGTGCTCACCGCCGGGACCACGGTGGTCATCGGGATGCTGGGGCTGCTGGTGCTGCGCCAGGCACTGCTGAACGGGGTGGCGATCGCGGCCGCGACGACGGTGGCGATGACGGTGCTGGCGTCGCTCACGCTGCTGCCCGCCCTGCTGGGCTTCACCGGTACCCGGCTGGCCCGGCCGTCGCGGCTGAACACCTTCCTCGGGGGCAAGGTGTTCGGCCGGCGCGGCGCTAGCAGGAGAAGCGGCGCGAGCGGGAAGGCCGGGGCCGCGGGGCGGGACGGGGGGACCGGGGCGGGACGGCTGCCTCGTTCGGCCGGAAATGTTCATGTGGCCGAACGGTGGGCCGGCGTGGTCCAGCGGCACCGGGTGCTCGCGGCCCTGGCCTCGGTCGCCTTCATCCTGGTGCTGGCGGCGCCCGCGCTGTTCATGAAGCTGTCCATGCCGGACGAGTCGGCGCAGGCCCGGGGCACGATGGGGTACGCCAGCTACGCGACCATGGCGCAGGGGTTCGGGCCCGGGTTCGACGCGCCGCTGATCGTGGCGGCCAAGGTCACGCCGGCCGACGGGCCGAAGGTAACGGCCCAGAAACTGGAAACACTGCGGAGCGCGATCGAGGGCACGCCGGGGATCGCGGCGGTGACGCCGGCGGTGACCAGCCGGGACGGGCAGGCAGCCATGATCATCGCCTACCCGGCCACCGGCGGGCAGGACGCGGCTACCAACGAGCTGGTCAACCGGCTGAATGATACGGTCCTGCCGAAAGCAGGGCTGACCGCCTACCTGACCGGGCCGAACGCGGGGAACGTGGCGTTCGCGAACCTGATGAGCTCGCGGCTGCCAGCTCTGATCGGCGTGGTCGTGGTGCTGTCGATGGCGCTGCTGCTGACGGTGTTCCGGTCGGTCGTCATCGCGGTCAAGGCCGCGCTGATGAACCTGCTGTCGGTCTGCGCCGCCTACGGGGTGCTGGTCGCGGTGACGCAGTGGGGCTGGCTGGGGCACGTGTTCGGCTTCGGCGAGAAGATGCCGGTGACGACGTGGGTGCCGGTGTTCCTGTTCGTGATCTTGTTCGGGCTGTCGATGGACTACGAGGTGTTCCTGCTGTCGCGGATCCGCGAGGAGTACGACCGGCTCGGGGACAACAGCGCGGCCGTGGGGCGCGGGCTGGCCGCCACCGCGCGGGTGATCACGGCCGCCGCGGCGATCATGGTGGTGGTGTTCCTGTCCTTCGACCTCACCCCGGACGTCTCGGTCAAGCAGATCGGCCTCGGGCTGGCCGCCGCGGTCCTGGTCGACGCCACCGTGGTGCGGCTGGTGCTGGTCCCGGCGGTGATGGAACTGCTCGGCCGGGCCAACTGGTGGCTGCCGTCGTGGCTCGCGCGACTGCTCCCGGCCGCCTCCGGCTCGGGGCCGGCTGACAAGCCCGCGACCAAGCTGGCTAAGGTCCGCTGAGGTCAAACTAAGGCACCGAACGAGCCTGGTTCTCGCCCCTGTATGGTGCGAGAACCAGGTTGGTTTTCCGGGAGGAGTGGCTATGGCCAGCGACGACGATCCCATCCTGCGCGGGATGTACGGACCCGACGTCACGTTCCTCGGGGTGCCGCGGGTGGAGCTCGACGCGCTCGGCGGGTTCGACGTGGTGTTCCTCGGCGCGCCGTTCGACGGGGGCGCCTCGCACCGGGCGGGCGCGCGGTTCGGCCCGCAGGCGCTGCGGATCACCGACTACCTGCCGCACGACGGGTCCCGGCCGCACCTCGCGCTGGGCGTGGACCCGCTGGTCGAGCTGCGCTGCGGCGACGCGGGCGACGTGAACATGCCGTCGGGCGAGACCGAGCGGTCGCTGAAGCGGCTGGAGGACGCGGTGCTCGCGGTCAGCGCGGCCGGGGCGGTCCCGGTCATCCTGGGCGGCGACCACACCGTCACCTTCCCCGACGCCACCGGGGTGGCCCGGCACGTGGGCTGGGGCCGGGTGTCGCTGATCCACTTCGACGCGCACGCCGACACCGGCGACACCCAGTTCGGGTCGCTGTACGGGCACGGTACCCCGATGCGGCGGCTGATCGAGTCCGGGGCGGTCCGCGGCGACCGGTTCCTGCAGATCGGGCTGCGCGGGTACTGGCCCGAGCCGCCCACGCTGGCCTGGATGGCCGAGCAGCGGATGCGCTCGTTCGAGATGACCGAGATCGTCACGCGCGGGCTCGATGACTGCCTGGACGAGGCGTTCACGATCGCCACCGACGAATGCGACGGCGTCTTCCTGTCGGTCGACGTGGACGTGGTCGACCCGGGGATGGCCCCCGGCACCGGGACGCCCGAACCAGGCGGATTGACCGGACGGCAACTGCTGGACGCGGTGCGGCGGATCGCGATGTCGCTGCCGCTGGCCGGGATCGACGTGGTGGAGGTCTCGCCGCCGTACGACCACGCCGAGGTGACCGCGTTCCTGGGCAACCGGGTGGTGCTTGAGGCGCTGTCCGGGATGGCCTGGCGGCGGCGCCAGCTGGCCGGCGATCAGGTCCGGCAGCCGGACTCGCCGCTGCTGGAGGGACGCTAAGCACCGGTGGCCCGGTTCTTCATCGACGCCCAGGGCCGCCGGCACTGGGGCGAGTACGGCGCGGCCGGGCTGCTGGCGTACCACGTCGGCGACGACGCGATCCGGTACCTGCTGCAGAAGCGGTCGCTGTATACCCACGGCGGCGGGACCTGGAGCATTCCCGGCGGTGCGCTCAACGCCGGCGAGAGCCCGGTGGACGGCGCGTTCCGGGAGACGGAGGAGGAACTCGGCCGCCTGCCGGCGGGCCTGCGGTACACCGGCACCGTGACCACCGACTTCGCCGGCTGGCAGTACCACACCGTCGTGTTCCGGTCGCCGGAGCAGTTCGCGGCCCCCGGCAACTGGGAAGTCGCCGAGCACCGCTGGGTCACCGTGGCCGGCGCGGCTCACCTGCTGCTTCACCCCGGTTTCGCGGTGGCGTTCCCGCAAGCCCGGGCGATCGTCGAGCGGGAGATTCTGGGTTAGCGGCGCTCCGGCCCAGTTAACTGAGAAATGCCTGGTCAGAATGGCCGGAAATGGGACTGATAAAGACCACTTATGGACCTGGCCGGTCTGGCCGGCACGATCTATAGTCGGTGCATGCTGGACGTGACCAGGCTGCGCGTGCTGGTCGCCGTGGCCCGGTGCGGTTCGGTCACCGCCGCGGCGCGGGCCCTCAACTACGCCCAGCCGTCCGTCAGCCACCACCTGGCCCGGCTGGAGGCCGAGACCGGGACCAAGCTGATCCAGCGGGCGGGCCGCGGCATCCGGCTCACCGACGCCGGGCGGCTGCTGGCCGAGCGGGCGGCCGAGATCATCGGCCGGCTCGACGCCGCCGAGAACGAGCTGGCCGCCTACACCGGGCTGCGGGCCGGGCGGCTGCGGCTGGCCGCGTTCCCGTCGGCGCTCGGCACCATCGTCCCGGCCGCGGCGGCGCTGCTGCGCGAGCAGCAGCCCGGTGTCGACCTGCGGCTCACCGAGGCCGAGCCGCCCGAGGCGCTGCGCATGCTGCGCGCCGGGTACGTGGACGTGGCGCTGGTGTTCCGGTACTCGGAGGAGACACCCGGGTCGGCCGACGGGTTGGTGCCGGGCCTCGGGCCGGGTGAGGACGAGGACAACGGCGTCGACCTGGCCGAAGGCCTGCGCGAGCGGCTGCTGCTGACCGAGCCGGTGCACCTGGTGACTTCGGCGCACGGCGCTGCTCACGGCGCTGCTCACGGCGAGGCTGAACCGCCGGCCGAGCTGGCCGGCTACGCGCGGCACCGCTGGATCGCCGGCTGCGACCGCTGCCGGGCCAACCTGCTCCGGCAGTGCGCGCAGGCCGGCTTCACCCCCAAGATCGCCTTCACCACCGACGACTACATCGCGGTGCAGGCGCTGGTGGCCGCCGACCTGGGGGTCTCGACCCTGCCCGCGCTCTGCCTGCGGGCCGCGCGGCATCCCGGGATCAGGACCGCGCCGCTGCCGGGCGCGCACCGGTACGTGCTGGCCGTGCGGTACGGCGACCCGCCCGACCCGCCCGCGGTGAACGTGCTCATGGAGGCGCTGCGCACCGTCGCGGTGCCGTCGCCGCGCTGCGCGGACAGCCAGCCGGAACGCCAGGCCGCGGACCCGGCGCCGGCCAAGCCCTCAGCGTAAGCCTCCGGTGCTGTTCAGGAGGCTGAACCGCAGGTCAGCCCATTCCCGACACGACGGAAACGCTTGCACTGACCAGGCCGAACCGGAATCGTATGGCATGTCCCGCTAGCTAGCGCACCCGCGCACTGCGTAAGGGAGGTAGCGGTAGCGAGGTACGGGGACGGCGGACGGGCGCCGGTTCTCGCCAGGACGGATTCGCGAATCGGAGATGGAAATATGAGGGGCTTCAAGAACTTCCTTATGCGCGGCGACGTGATCGTCGTCGCGGTCGGGCTCGTCGTAGCCCTCGCCTTCAGCGGTGTCATCACCGCGTTCACTAACACCATCATCGACCCGCTGGTGCAGAGCGTCAGCGGCGGCAAGGTCGGCCTGGGCTTCGAAATCCGCTCCGGCAACCCCAAGACGCTGGTGGACATCGGCGGGCTCATCTCGGCCGTCATCAACTTCGTCATCTTCATAGCCGTGGTCTACTTCGTCATCGTCGTGCCCTACAAGATGATCCAGGCGCGGCGCGGCCAGGTCGTGTTCGGCGACCCGGCCCCGGTCAAGACCTGCCCGGCCTGCCTGTCCAGCGACCTGCCGGCCGCCGCGTCCAAGTGCAAGTACTGCGGGACCGACCAGCCCGCGGTCGCGTAGTCGAGCGGCGGCGCTGTCCCTCCCGGCGCCCCGTCGTCTCCTTCCGTGCCGCCGCGGAAGGCGGCGAGGCCCTTCCCCGCCATGATCGTCTAGGCTGCCGTGCATGGCACAGGACAGGCCGGCCGCGCTGGTCACCGGGTCGGCCAGCGGAATCGGGCGGGCCGCGGCGCTGCGGCTGGCCCGGGCCGGCTACGACGTCGCGATCAACTACAGCCGGTCTGAGGACGCGGCCCGGCAGACCCTGGCCGAGCTCGAGCAGCTGGGCGGGCAGCACCTGGCCATGCGGGCCGACATCAGCGACGACGTAGCCGTGGCCGGGCTGGTCGCGGAGGCCGGCGAGACGTTCGGCCGGCTGGACGCGCTGGTGAACAACGCGGGCATGACCAGCGAGACCCCGCCGGATGACCTGGACGGCGTCGACCTGGCCGAATGGGACCGGGTGTTCGCGGTCAACGTCCGCGGCCTGTTCCAGGTCACGCGGGCCTGCACGCCCCGGCTGCGGGCGGCCCGGGGCAGCGTGGTGAACGTGGCCTCGATCGTGGGACTCCGCCCGGGTCCGCAGCCGCTGGCCTACGCGGCCAGCAAGGCCGCCGTGGTCAGCCTCACCCGCACGCTGTCCCGGGTACTGGCCCCCGAGGTCCGGGTCAACGCCGTGGCGCCGGGCTGGATCGCCGGCCAGTGGATGGAGCGGACGCTGGGCGGCAACTACGGCCGGCTGATGGAGCGCCGCGCCAGCTGGACCCCGATGAAGCGGAACGTCACCGAGGACGACGTCGCCGAGACCATCTTCTCACTGGTCAGCTCCAACCCCTTCGTCACCGGCGAGACCATCGTGATCGACGGCGGTTACACGGCCACCACATGACCGAGCACGCGGGACGGTGGACGCTGGAGGATCGTTTCGCGTCGGCCTGGCATTACCTGCCGGTCGAGGTGCCGCCCGGGACGGCCGGGCTGCGGGTGGAGCTGGAGTACGACCGGGCCGGCGGGGCGGTGCTCGACCTGGGCTGCCTCGGCCCGGACGGCTTCCGGGGGTGGTCGGGCGGGGCCCGCAGGTCGTTCGTCATCACGCCGGGCGCGGCGACGCCCGGGTATCTGCCCGGCGAGCTGGAGGCCGGGACGTGGCGGGTGATGATCGGGGTGCACCGCGTCCCGCCGGACGGCACGGGGTTCCGCGTGCGCGCCGAGACGACCCCGCGGGCCGGGGCGCTGGCCCCGCCGCCGCCCGCGCCCGCTCCCCCCGTCCCGGCGGAACGGCCGCCGCGCCGGGAGCTGCCGGCCCGGCCGGGGCACCGGTGGCTGGCCGGTGACCTGCATACCCACACCGTGCACTCGGACGGCCAGCTGACCGTGCCCGAGCTGGCCGTGCTGGCCGCCGGGCGCGGGCTCGATTTCCTCGCGGTCACCGACCACAACACGGTCAGCCACCACGCCGAGCTGGCGGCCGCGTCCCGCCGGTACGGGATCACCCTGCTGCCCGGCCAGGAGGTGACGACCGACGGCGGGCACGCCGGCGCGCTCGGCGACGTGGGCTGGATCGACTTCCGGCGTTCCCCGGACGACTGGCTGGACGCCACCGAGGCGGCCTCAGGGCTGCTCTCGGTCAACCACCCGTACGGCGGCGACGTCAGCTGGATCCGCCCGATGCGCCGCCGCCCGCCGCTGCTCGAGGTCTGGCACTGGAGCTGGCTCGACCCGCGCTGGACGCTGCCGCTGTCCTGGTGGCTGGCCTGGGACCCGGCCGCGATCCCGGTGGGCGGCAGCGACTGGCACCGGCCGGGCGCCGACGCGCCGCCCGGCCGCCCGACCACCTGGGCCGAGTGCGCCGGCGACGGGCCGGGCGCCGTACTCGGCGCCCTGCGCGCGGGCCACGTCACCATTTCCGCCGAACGGGATGGCCCTCTCCTCTACCGCCACGACGACGAGCTCCTGGCCATCGCCGCGGACGGCCTGACGCTGGCCGGCCCGCAGGGTCCCTGCGCGCGGATCCGCGGTGACCGGGCCAGCCTGGGTGCCCGTCCCGGTCCGCACCGCCTGCTCGACCCGGCCGGCGGGACGCTGGCGCTATGCGCTTAGCCGCTGGCGGGTGATCTCGTAGAGGATCGCGGTGGCGGCGTTGGCGGCGTTGAGGGAGCTGGCGGCGCCGGTGATGGGGATCCGGACGGTGACGTCGCACCGGTCACGCCAGGCGGCGGTCAGGCCGGCGGTCTCGTTGCCGACCACGAGCAGGGTGGGCTGGGTGAAGTCGTAGTCGAAGACGTTGGTCGCGCCGTGCTCGTCGGCGGCGGCCAGGACGACGGGACAGCCGTGTGCCCGCTGCTCCTCGATCCAGGCCATCACCTCACGGTGCGAGGGGGAGCGGACGACGGGCCGCGCGAACAGCGAGCCGGTGCTGGCCCGGACGGCGCGGGGATCGTAGACGTCGGCGGCGTGGCCGGTGACGATGATGCCGTCGGCGCCGAAGGCGTCGGCCGACCGGATGATGCTGCCGATGTTGCCGGGGCTGGCCGGGCGGTCGAGGACGACGCCGAGAAAGCTGGCGCCGGCCGCGATGCGGTGCAGGTCGTCGTTCGGCGTCTCGACTACGGCGATCAGCTCGGGCGGGCCTTCGTCTCTTTCGCCGAGCTCGGCCAGCAGGTCGGGGGCCATCGCGACGTGCAGCGCGGGCACGTCGCGGAGCAGGTCGCGAGCCCAGCCGGACAGGGAACGGTCGGCGTCGTAGAGCAGGGCGCGGAACGGCCAGCCGAACCGGGCCGCCAGCGTGATCGGGCGGACACCCTGGACCAGGAACTCCCCCGCCCGCTGGCGTTTGGTGCGGTTGCCGAGCAGCGCTTCCCACTGCTGGAAGCGGGCGTTACGCGAGGAGATCCGCACCATGGCGATGAGTCTTCCAGCTCCGGGGCGCTGGTGCTGCTGCCCGGCGGCGCGTCGACCATCGAGCTGTCGTTCGGCGCCGTCCTGCCCGGGCTTCATGATCCCGCTGGTCAGGGACTTTCTCGGTTCGTCAGGTCAGGGCTAGCCAGCAGGTCGAGGCGGGCGCGCAGCAGCGCGCGGTGCGCCACCACGTCGTCGACCTGGTCGGACTGCTCCGGGCACTCGCCGGCCGTGATCGCCTGCGACAGCCGCAGCCGGGCGGCGGCGGTGCCGATCACCTCGAACACCACCAGCGGGTTGCGGCCCGCCTCCTGCTCGGTGTCGGCGCGCAGGCTGGTCCCCTTGGTGACCCAGGTGTCCCTGATCTTGCCGCCGCGGGCGTGGTCGATCAGCACGCTGACGGCGTGCTGCCGGTCGCCGTAGGCGAAGGTCATGGTCAGCGACTCCTGGCCGCCGCCGATGTCGGCGTAGTGCCAGCAGTCGCGGACCTGCGGCGAGCCGATCGGGCCGGCCCACGGCGGATCGGCCACGCCGTGGGCGCTGAGCCGGGTGGCCGCCTGCCCGGCCGCGGTGCGCAGGGCGGGCGAGCCGACCGCGGCCAGGATGCGCAGCAGGGCGAGGGCCTCGGGGGTGGCCGCCGTCTCGGCCGCCGGCACCAGCGATTTGGTGAGGGTATCCATCAGCGAGGACAGGCCCGCGGCGGACGAGGCCAGGGCGCCGATCAGGTCCGAGCCCCAGAGCTCGGCGTCCACCGGATCGTCCAGCTGGCCCAGGACATCCCGGACCTCGTCGAGGACCCCGCCGAAGGTCTCCTCGACGGCGACCGGCGCGAACAGGCTGGCGAAGTCTGGCTCGGCGGGATCCGCGGCATCCATGCCGAGCAGGATAAGCGAAGGACCCCGCCGGGAGACGGGGTCCTTCGCGGCTTTCCAGGACTGACTACGGGAGGGATCCGGTGGCCGGGCCGCCGTGCTGGCCGGCGCCCGAGAGGGCGCCGGTGACGCCGCTGACCGCGCCGCTGACCGGGTTGCTGCCCTCGCCGCCGGGGACGAGGTTGCCGACGGCCCCGCTGACGCTGCCGTTGCTGCCGGTGAGCGAGCCGGACACGTTGCCCAGGCTGGGGACCACGCTGGCGGCGTTGCCGAGGTTGGGGATGACGCCGGAGAGCGAGTTGAGGCCGGGCATGGCGCTCGAGGCATCGGAGGTGCTGGGAGCGGAGGCCGCGCCGGTGATCTGGGCCGGGCCGTTGGCCTGGCCGCTGGCCTGCGACTCGTCGCCCGGCGACTGGCTGCCCAGGGACTGGTTACCCTGGGCCTGGTTACCCTGGGGGTCGGCCTGCTGCGGGCCGGTGGTGAACGTCCGGGAGTTGCCGTTGACCTGAGTCGAGCTGCAGGATTCGCCGATGGCGCCGGCCGCCGCGGTGAGCCCGACGGACACGGGCAGGTTCGGCAGGGCGCAGAAGATCCCGCCGGCACCCGCTCCGTTGAGGCCCTGCGTGACCCCGGCCAGCGGGATCGGGGTGCTGTGCGGTGCGGCGAACGCGGGCGCGGCCACGCCCACCGTCAAGATGGCCGCCGACGCGGCACCGCCGAGCAAAATGCGCCAGTTGAACACGGGACACTCCATTTCGGTAAAAGGCAGTGAACGGCCGCGTCATCGCGGAACCTGAGCGTGAAACGCGGGCCGGAATCCGGCCGACCGGTGACGAGCCGAGTCCCGACGATAACACACTCTGAGTGATCAGTAAGTTACTCTTCGGAGTATCCGGGGAAGGACAGTTCGACCGGGTCGACTCGCACGGTATCCAGCAGGCGCTCGTAGGCGGCCAGGTCGACCCGGTCCCGCTCGACGGCCTCGCCGGGCTCCCTGGTCCAGGTTCCGGCTCCGCCGGCGGCCAGGGCCAGGGCGTGCCGGAGCCGGTCCGGCCAGGACCAGCCGAGCAGCTGGCCGGGCACCAGGCCCGCCACCAGCGCGCCCCGGGCCGACGCGTACCCCGGGTCGGACCCCGTGGCCCCGGTGACACGAGCCGCCCCGGTGACCCGGGCGGTCCACTCGCCGCCCGCGGTCACCGCGCGGACCACGCCCCCGGCCGCGACGGCCGCCGCGCCCGCGCCCCGCCGGACCAGGTCGGCGGCGAGATCCCGGGGATCCGCCTCGGCCCGGCTCGAGTCGGCCACCACCAGGTCCGGGCCGTGGCCGACGGCGTACTTGAGCTCCTCGCCGCCCGCGTCGAGGATCACCGGGACACCCGCCTCGACGGCGTAGGTCACCAGCGAGCCGTAGGTATCCGCGTCCAGGCTGTCGGGCAGGCTGCCGCAGAGCACGACGGCCGCGGCCGCGGTCATCAGCCGCCGGTAGTCCGCGGCGAAGCGGCCGAGTTCCTCGGTGGTGATGTACGGGCCCGGCTCGGAGAAGCGCTGCACCGGACCAGCCGGGTCCGGATCGGAAAACCGGAAGAAGCGCCGCGACTCCCCCCGGATCAGCGTGAACGCCGTCGGCACCCCGGACTTGGCCAGGTCCTGCACGATGAGCTCGCCGGAGGCGCCGCCGGCCAGGCCGGCCGCGAGCACGTCATGGCCGAAGGCGCGCAGTACCCGGGCCACCGTCACGCCGCGGCCCCCGGCCCGGTAGGCCGGCCGGGAGACCGGGACGATGCCCTCGGCGGCCGGATCGCCGCCCAGGTCGGAGGCCGTATAGGCCACGTGCAGGGCTGCGTTGAGCGTGATCGTCACGATCACGTCGCCGCTCATGGGTGGAAGCCGCCTTTCCTGGGCTCCGGGGAGACCCGTTCGGCCTATTATGCGGGGTCAGCGGGCCTGGCCGGGCGGCGGGACCTGGACCCGCTACGGCGAGGCGCCCCCCTGAGGCCGCGCTGCGTAGGCTCGGGCCATGGGCTACGGATTCGAGGACCTCGACCTGGACCGGCTGCGGCGGCGGCGGAGCGAGAAGTGGCGGCTGCACCCGCCGGACGTGCTGCCCGCGTTCATCGCGGAGATGGATTACGACCTGGCCGAGCCGGTGCGCGCGGCGTTGCGGCAGGCGGTCGACCTCGACGACTGCGGGTATTCGGCGCTGCCGGGCATCGGCGAGACGTTCGCCGCGTTCGCCGCGTCCCGGCACGACTGGGCGGTCGACCCGGACCGGGTGCACCTGATCCCCGACGTGATGGCGGGGGTCGACGCGCTGCTGGCCCTGGCCACCGAGCCGGGCGACGGCGTGGTCATCAACACGCCGGTGTACCCGCCGTTCTTCAAGCACATCGGCTTCGCCCGGCGGCAGGTCGTGGAGGTGCCGCTGGTGCGGGCGGACGGGCGCTGGGAGCTCGACTTCGCCGGGCTCGAGGCGGCGTTCGCGGCCGGCGCGCGCGGCTACCTGCTCTGCAACCCGCACAATCCGACCGGGCGGGTATTCAGCACCGGGGATCTCGGCCGGATCGCGGACCTGGCCGACCGGTACGGCGTGTTCGTGATGGCCGACGAGATCCACGCCTCGCTGACCCTGCCGGGCGCGCGGCACACGCCGTTCGTCGCGCTCGGCGGCGCGGCGGCTGAGCACGGCGTGACGCTGGCCTCGGCGTCCAAGGCCTTCAACGTGGCCGGGCTCAAGGGCGCGGTCGCGGTGGCCGGCTCGGCCGCCATGCAGCGGCGGCTCGAGCAGCTGCCCGAGTCGTGCCACTACGGCGCCGGCCTGTTCGGCGTGCTGGCCTCGCTGGCCGCGTGGCGTTCGGGCGGGGACTGGCTGGACGCGCTGATCCGGCAGCTGGATCACGCCCGGACCGAGTTCGGGCGGCTGCTGGGCGAGCGGCTGCCCGGAGCCCGTTACGTGCCGCCGGAGGCGAGCTACCTGGCCTGGGTCGACTGCTCCGGACTCGGACTCGGCCCGGAGCCGGCCAAGGTCTTCCTGGACCGCGGCCGGGTGGCGCTCGGCCGCGGACTCGACTTCGGCCCACCCGGTGACGGCTACGCCCGGGTCACGATCGGCACCAGCAGCGCGCTGCTGGCCGGCATCGTGGACCGGATGGCAGCCGCGGTCTTAGCTCATTCCAGGTAGAGCGGGAGGCTCTCCAGACCGCGCAGGGTGGAGCCGGGCGAGCGGTAGACCGGCGGCCCGGCCAGCCGCAGCCGCGGGAAGCGGCGCAGCAGCCGGGGGAACAAGGCCTCGCCCTGCATGCTGGCCAGTCCGGCCCCGAGGCAGTAATGCGGTCCGGCGCCGAAGCTCAGCGACGTGACCCGCTCCCGGGTCACGTCGAACGTCTCGGGCTCCTTCACCCGGGCCGGGTCCCGGTTCGCGGCGGCGATCAGGCCGAAGACCATGCTGCCGGGCGCGATCTCGGTGCCGGCCAGCTCGGCCGGCTCCAGCGCGGCCCTGGCCACCAGCTGCACCGGCGGCTCGTAGCGCAGGATCTCGGCCACCGCGTTCGGCGCGAGCTCCTCGTCCTCGGTCAGCAGCCAGGCTTGCTCCGGATGCTCGAGCAGCAGCTTGGTGCCGAGCCCGACCATGCTGGCCGGGGAGTCGAATCCGGCGCCGAACAGCAGCACCGCCATGCCGAGCTGTTCCTGCTGCCCGGCTCCGGCCCCGGCCTGGCTGGCGGCCAGCCGGGCCAGCAGGTTGTCTTCCCCCCCGTGGCGGCCGGCCAGCACCGCCGCCAGCCGCTGGACCAGCTCTTCCCCGTAGGTCACGAGGTTGCGGCGCTGGCCGGCCGAGGCAAACTGCTCGAAGACCACGCCGAGCCGGCGGGCCAGCTGGCCGAGCCGCAGCGCCTCGTCGTCCGGGATGGCGAGCAGGCGGCCGAGGGACAGCGACGCGAACGGCATCGCCAGTTCCTCGACGATATCCACCGGACCGGGGCCGAGCCTGGCCAGCCGGTCAAGCAGCAGCCCGGTGATCTCGTCCAGGTCGGTCCGGAACGCGCCGATCTGCCGGGGGGTGAACGGGCGCGACGCGACCTGCCGGCGCGCCCGGTGAGCCGGGCCCGACATCATCACCATCGAGTGGTACACGCAGTTGGTGAACGCGCCGTCTCGCCAGCCCGGGTTCAGCGTGTCGAGCTGGGCGAAGGTCGGCGGCCCGAACGCCGGGTCACGGAGCAGCCGGGAGCAGCTGTCGAAGGTGGTGACCAGGTAGCCGCCCGGCATGCCGGGGAAGCGGATGGGCAGGAACGGCGCCCGGTCCCGCAGCTCGGCGTAGAGCGGGTACGGGTCGTCCAGCGGGCGCGGCCTGATCAGCCGCAGGAAGATCCGCAGCGCCTCCGCCTCGGCGGACCGCGCTTCGGTGACGGCGGCGGCGCTCATCCGGCCACCGTCGCGGGTTCGCCCTGGTAGGCGCTTTCGGCCGCCCAGAACTCGAGCAGGGCCTCCGCCACGATCGCCGGCTGCTCCATATTGGGGCTGTGCGACGCCTTCGGGACGATCACGTGGCCCGCCCGCAGGCGGCCGGCCATCTCGGCGTAGGCGTCGTGGCTCCACACCCGGCGGTCGCGCTTGCCGAACACCACCAGTGAGGGGATGCCGGCCGCGACGAGCTCGTCGCTGCGGTCCGGCTCGCCCGCCATCGACTCCGCGGTGCCGG
Source organism: Streptosporangiaceae bacterium (assembly GCA_025934635.1). The sequence continues at coordinate 16,107 of JAICWX010000168.1, forward strand.
TGACCCAGGCCGGGTTCATCTCGGACAGCTTGGCGTGCCAGAACTCGCGCATGACCGTGTCGTCCTTGGCCAGCAGCGCCTTCACCAGCGGCCAGAGCGCGATCGTGCCGCCGTTGGCGTGCAGCTTGGCCAGCCCGTCCAGCATCGACTGGTGCTTCTCGTCCTGCATGCTCGGGCCGCAGGCGAGCAGGGTCAGGCTGCGGGTCAGGCCGGGCACGGCCACCGCGGCCGACCGGGCCACGAAGCCGCCGAGGCAGTGCCCGATGAGGTGGGCCGGGCGGCCGCCGGTGACCTCGCGCATCAGCACCGTCAGGTCGCTGGCCATGTCCGTGATGGTGTAACCGACCTGGCCGGCGGTGGCCAGCTCGAGCTGGCCGGCGTAGTCGTAGGCCCAGCCGCGGAAACCGGCCGCGGCCAGCAGCGACAACAGCTCGCGGTAGTCCTCCTTGGTGCCGAAGAAGCCGCTGACCATGACCACGTCGATCCCGTTGTCGACCTCGGGCCGGGGCACGCCGCGCAGCGCCTGGACCCGCCGCTGGGGGGTCTCGATCATCAGCCGTTCCACCCCGGGGGGCAGCGGAAGCTCGATCATGCTCCCACCGCCACGCGCGTGCCGGCCACGACGTCTTCCAGCCGGGAGACGGCCTCCCCGACGCCGTCCTCGGCGCGGAGCCGGGCAGCGAGCTCGGCCGCCCGCCGGGCCACGCCCGGGTCGCCGAGCACGCGCTCCAGGGCGGCCGTCAGGGCCGGCCCGGTCAGCTCGTGCACCGGCTGGGCCGCGGGGGCCACGCCCAGGCTGGCCATCCGCCGGGCCCAGAACGGCTGGTCGACGCCGAACGGCCAGATGACCTGCGGCTTCCCCGCGTGAAGGGCGGCCGCGGTGGTGCCGGCCCCGCCGTGGTGCACGATCGCGTCCAGCTGCGGGAAGAGCCAGTCGTGGGGCGCGTTCCTGATGACGAGGAAGCGGCTGGCGGGCAGCAGCCGCCGCAGGGCGGGGTCGAGCGAGGCCACCACGACGCGGACGTCGCGGTCCCCGGCCGCCGTCATGATCGAGGCGGCCAGCCGGGCCGCGTCCAGGCTCGGCATGCTGCCGAAGCCGACGTAGATGACCGGGCCGCCGGCCGCGAGGAACGCGGCCAGCCGGCCCGGCGGAGACCAGCCGGGCGGAGCCGGCAGCAGCCAGTAGCCGGTGACGTGCGCGGTGGCCGGCCAGTCGGCCGCCCGCGGGACCACGTGCTTGCTGAACGCGTGCAGCACGGTCACCGGAGCGCCATCGGCGCCGACCAGCGAATCATGGCGGCCGCGGCGCGGTGGCAGGTCGAGCACGTCCCGGCGCCAGCGGTCGATGTCCCGGCGGCACCACGTGCCGGCCAGCCGCCCGGCGGCCCGGTAGGACGGCCGGTTCAGTATCCGCGGAACCCGGCAGGGCCAGATGGTGGAGGGGAACTCCCGGGTCGGTACCAGGGCGGGCATGGCCTGGCCGACGACCGCGGGCACGTCGAGAAGCTCGGCCACGTGCTGGCCGAGGGGCAGCACCGGATGGTGCACGACCAGGTCGGCGTCGCCGTCGGCCATGGTCTCCAGGGCCGGGAACACGGTGGCCGCGCGCCGCCCCATCGCCCGGCAGAACCGCACCACGTGCGGCAGCCCGTAGCGGCCTGCCACCGCGTCACCGACCTCGCCCATGTCCAGCTCGAGCGGGACGAACGGCACATCGTAAGCACTGGCCAGGCCGCTGAACACCGCGGGCGCGGCCAACACGGCCTCGTGACCGCTAGCCCGCAGCCGAACCGCCAGGGCGACGAATGGCTGGACGTCACCTTGCGATCCGACCGTGAGGAGCAGGGCCTTCATCGTCCGTCAACCCCCAGGATGCGTATCCGTTCCGTTACTAATAGCGTCATAACTATCACGGAAAGTGACGAGAAGGGAGCGGAATCATTGAATTGCTCACCGTGTGCACCCAACGATAACTGAGGGTAACTGAAGAGGTGCCTAAAACCACGATCCCCGCCGGGCGGCGTTAAAAGGCCCTAGTCCCGGTTCCGGCAGAAGCAGGCAGCCAGGTGGTCGTTGACGATGCCGCACGCCTGCATGGCGGCGTAGGCGGTCACCGGGCCGGTGAACGTGAAGCCGTACCGCTTGAGCTCGGCGCTCAGCGCCTTCGAGGCCGGTGTCGAGGCCGGCACCTCGGCCAGCGTACGCGGCGCGGGTCCTGCCTCGGCCTCGTATTTCCACACCAGCGCGCTCAGGCCGTCCGGCAGGCCGAGGGCGGCCCGCGCGTTGGCGATGACCGCGTTGACCTTCGAGCGGTTCCTGACGATGCCCGCGTCGGCCATCAGCCGGGCCACGTCCTGGTCGCCGAAGGCCGCCACGGCCTGGGGGTCGAACCCGGCGAAGGCGGCGCGGAAGTTCTCCCGCTTGCGCAAGATGGTCAGCCAGGACAGCCCGGACTGGAAGCCCTCCAGGCAGAGCCGCTCGAAGATCGCCGTGTCGCCGCGCACCGGGCGGCCCCACTCCTCGTCGTG
>JAICWX010000209.1 GCA_025934635.1 Streptosporangiaceae bacterium
CTGCCACCGCGCCGGCTAGCAGCGAGCCCACGCACCTCCAGCTTCGTTCGGCCGCGGCGACGTTCGCCCTGCTCGGCAGCGCCCCCCGGCTGCACCTGGCGTGGCTGATGGCCCACGAGACATTCGACGTCGGCACCCTGGCCCGGCGGGTCGGGCTGAGTATCCCCACCACCAGCCAGCACCTTGCCAAGCTGCGGCTGGCCGGCATCGTCGCGGCCCGGCGCGAGGGCCGTCACACGTATTACACGATCGAGGATCCGCACGTCCTGACGATGCTCGACCAGATCTTCGGGCACATCGCGCCGGACGGCACGCTGGCCCCCGACCCTGTCACTCCGCGCCGCGGGCCGGCTCAGTAGCGCAGGTCGGCCAGGACCCCGTAGTGGTCAGAGAGCTGCGGCTGGCCTGCTGGCACGATGCCCAGCCGCTCGCACCGGACCGGGTGCCCGGCGCCGCCGCGCCGCGGCCAGGCGGACAGCACGTAGTCCATCCGCCGGTCGGGGTACAGCGCCACCGCGGCCAGGGGATTGGCATTGGACCAGGTGTGCCCGGGGGTGCCGTCGCCTGCGATCTCCCAGGCGTCGTAGAAGACCAGGCCGGGCGCGGCCGTGGCGGCCCGCCCGGTGAGCATGCGGAGCTCGTCGGAGTCCGGTCCGGCGTTGAAATCGCCGCAGATCACGGTGGGGTGGCGGCGGCGCGTCCGCTCGGCGACGAACTCCGCGAGCTGGCGCACCTGGGCCTGCCGGGCCGCGCTCGCGTCCAGCCGGTAGTCCAGCACCACGACGAACAGCTGCAGCGGCCCGCGGTCGCCGTCGATCAGGGCGAACAGGGCGGCACCGCCGCCGTCCGGGTCATCGTCGCCCGGCAGGACGCGGCGCTCGTACTCGGTCACCGGCCAGCGCGACGCCAGGCCGAGCCCGGACACCCAGTCTTCCCGCTCCCAGTCGCCCGCGAACACGCTGTGCTCGAAGCCGAGGCGCCGGGCGACCTGCCCGGGCTGGTCGGCGTCTCCCGCCGACCAGCCCTCTACCAGGCAGACCACGTCCGGTGCGGTCGCCGCCAGGGTCTCCTCGATCCCGGCCTGGCGCTCGGCCCACCGGCCGTACCGTCCCCAGACGTTCCAGGTCACGATCCGTACTGTGGTATCCGTGACCGGCCCGTAGGGCGCGTACTGGTCGAAGCTCATCCCGCCAGTCTGGCCTCAGTTCGCCACGGCGGGGAAGGCGGCCGGGCTGACGTAATCCGACACGTGTCAACGTGGGTGGCGCCCGGTCAGCGCCACCAGCTTGTCCACGGCCGGCGCGCTGGCACTGACCTCGACCGGCGAGTCGAACATGCCGGCCGGCGTCCGGTCCACGATGGCCTGCGCCAGCGGGTAGATGGCCGCGACCGCCGCGGCGGGCAGCGGTTCCTGGTAGCCGATCGCGGTGCCGAGGTCCCAGGCGTGGATGACCAGGTCGAGCACCATCTCCTCCAGGTACTCCACGGCCGGAACCCAGCCGCGGGTGATCGCCACCGATCCGGTCAGCGCACCGCCGGCGCGGAACGCCGCCGCCGACCTGGCCGCCGCCTCGTCCCAGGCCGGGACCAGGGTGGCGCCGTCCGGGCCGGACGGCCCCAGCCGGGCCACCACCGCCCGGCCGGCGTCCATGTCCAGCCCGGCCAGCAGCGGCCCGGCCCAGCGGTGCTCGTCGACCAGGTGTCCCACTAGGTCGGCCACGGTCCACTGCGCGTCGGGGGTGCCCAGTGGCCACTGCTCCCCGGTCACGGCGTGCACGCGCTCGGTGAACGCCGCCTGCGCGGCCAGGAACGTCTCGATCAGGTCGGCACCGGTCAAGTGAGCCTCCTCAGCCCAGGACGAGCACGATGGCGTGCAGGATAAGCCCTACGCTCGCCCCCACCACCGTGCCGTTGATGCGGATGAACTGCAGGTCGCGGCCGAGAAGCAGTTCCAGCTGGCTCGATGTCTCGGCGGCGTCCCACCGCTCGATGGTCCCGGTGACCAGGCCGGCCAGGTCGTCGTGGAAGTGGTCGGCGACGGCCCGGGCACCCGACTCCACCATGCGCTCCATGCCCTCGTGCAGGCGGTCGTCGGACGCCAGCCGCCGCCCGGTCGCCACCAGCACCTCGGCCAGCCGGCGCCGCAGCTCGGACTGCGGGTCGGCCGCCTGGGTCCGCAGGGCCTCCTTGACCTTCTGCCAGATCGACGAGGACCAGTCCCGCAGCAGGGCGCTTCCCAGCACGTCCTGCTTGAGGCGCTCCCCCCGCTCGCGCAGCTCCGGGGACGTCTCGAGCCGGTCAGGCAACCCGGTGATCCACGCGTCGAACTGGCGCCGGGTCTCGTCGCCGGGGTCGGCGGCCATGGCCACCAGCCGCTGGCGCAGCCGGTTGTACATGCGGTCGAAGACCCGCCGGTACAGCGCGTCGGGCACCCAGCGGGGGGCCTCGCCCGCGAACAGCTGGCGCAGCTCGTCGTAATGGTCGCCAAGGTAGCCGTCGGCGCCGGACACGATGGTGTTGAACAGGTCGGCGTGATGGCCGCCCGCGATGAGGACCCGCAGCGCCCGCCCGGCCAGCGGCGCCACCTCCACCGAGTCGGCTACCCGGGTCAGCTCGGCGGTGAGGACCTGCTGGACGTCCTCGTCGCGCAGCGCCTCGGCGACCCGCACCACCAGGCCCGCGGCCTGGCCGGCGAACCGGGCGGCGTTGGCCTGGTCGGCCAGCCACGCGGCCAGCCGGGACACCAGGCGGGCGGAGCGGATCCGCTCGGCCAGGACGTCCCCGTTGAGGAAGTTCTCCACCACGAACCGGCCGAGGGTGGCGGCGAACTGGTCCTTGCGCTCGACGATCAGCGCAGTGTGCGGTATCGGCAGGCCCAGCGGGTGGCGGAACAGGGCCGTCACGGCGAACCAGTCCGCCACGCCACCGACCATGGCCGCCTCGGCGCCGGCCTGCACGTAGCCGAGGAAGGTCCCGTCCGCTCCGGCCGCGGTCACCGCCACGAACAGGGCGGTTACCGCGGCGAGCAGGGCGGTGGCACGCCGCCGGGCGGCGGCCAGCTGCCGGACCCGCACATCCACGGGCTCGCGGTCAGGCGCGGACACCGGTGATGCGGACGTCGGCGCGGCAGGTTCCATCGGGCGGCCCCCGGGGCGAGTGGTTCTCGTGGTGCTATCAGCGAGTCAGGCCCAGTCTGGCAGGGGGATCGAGCGATTCGACGGAGGGACATCCGGTCGCGGCGTGGTCGAGCCATTCCCGCAGGGCGGCGGTCGCCTCGGTGTCACCGCGGTTGTAGTCGAGCAGCCACTCCCGGGCCGCCGCGTCCCCGCCGACGGCCCGGTCGTAGTAGGCCATCGAGGTGGCTCCGCCCGGATCCTCGACTTCCCAGGAGTAGCCGGCCAGCACCGCGACCCGTTTCAGGCCGACCGGCCCGCCCGTGATGAGCTGACGGTCGAAGACCCGCAGCAGGTCCACCCAGTCGTCGCCGCCGGTGAAGGCGGCGACCGCCGCCGCGACGCCGGCTGCCTCGGCGAGGCGGCGCAGCTGGGTGTTCTCGGCCGCGGCGTTGTAGCAGTAGGCCCGGAAGACCAGGCCCGCCGCGGCCACGGCGGCCCGGAGCTGCGACAGCCAGGTCCAGAACCGGGTGAACACCGCGGCTTCGGCCGTGGGGGTCAGCGGCGCCCAGGTACGGAACGCCCGGTAGCCATCCGTCACGCCGCCCCCGGCCGTCCGGCCGGTCACCAGGGCGCCCCACAGGTACACGCCGTCCTCGGCGTTTTCCATGTCGATGTCGACCTCGACCGCGCCGCGGGGCACCGCCACCTGCCCGACGCCCCGGCGGCGGTAGACCGGGGACTCGCCGAGGGCCGCGCGGGCCTGGTCGATCTGCTCGGGCAGGCCGCGCATCGGCTCGTCGCAGTAGGCGGCGGTCCGCGCGCTCAGCGCCCGCGCGTCGCCGAGCGTGCGGATGCCCGCCTGGCGCAGGCGGGTCAGCTGGGACCGCTTACGGTCGCCGAGGACGGCCGCGAGCGGCGTGTCGTCGGGCTGCGTGCCGATCGCGGCCAGCACCGGCCGCAGGTCCACCTGGGCCGCCACCAGGACCGCAGTGCGGTGGTCGAGCGCCGCCAGCGCCATCCGGCTGGCGACCCCGTGGTCACGGTGGGCCCGCCAGGCCTGCCAGCCCGTGCCGGGCAGCAGGCTCACGTCGCCGGACCCGGCCGCCAGCCGCGGGCCGCACCAGGACCACCACGGGCACTCCGCGCACTCCCCGATCCGCACCGGGACGACCAGCAGCGGAACCGACGGGTCGGCCTGGTGCCGGGCCGCGACCGCGAGGATGTCGAGCCGGAAGCCGAATTCGAAGTCGTACACCTCCAGGGTCGAGCGCCGCTTCTGACGGCCGCCGGAGCCAGGCGTCAGCCAGCCCTGGGCGTTCAGGTCATACCAGGTGACAACGCTTTCGACGCCGACGATGCCGCCCGCCGCCGGCCCGTCCGCAGCCAGCCCGGCCGCCTCGAGCATGCGCTGGTAGTGCGCGAGCTGAAGGAGGTCCTCCCGGCGCCTGCGAGCCGAGCCCGGCCCCGCCTCCGCCGCCTCCCAGCCCGGCTGGCCGAGCGGGGAGCAGCGAGCGGGCCAGCCACCCGGATCCTGGCCCAGGCACCGGTGGTGCTTGATGTCCGCGGGCCGGTAGCCGGAGCCATCGGCCGCGGCGATCAGGAGATCGGGCTCCCCCGTCCGGCGGCCTTCATGGTCGGTGGGCAGGCGCCCGCCGATGATCAGGACGGCGCCGTCTTCCATCGCGGCCCGCGTGGCGCGCTCCCGCCCGGCCCGGCTGTCCCCGGAGATAACGCGCGCGTCCGGGTGCAGGGCGAGCAGCCGGGACACGACCTGCGCCTCGAAGTCACGGCCGCGCGCGAGCCGGCGGGTCAGGGCCGCGGCGGGCGGCCGCGGATCGCACGGCCTGATGGCATCCCACTGCGCCCGGACCGGGCACTGCTTGGCCACGTAAGCGCCCTGCGGAGGCACACCGGAGACGTCGTAGCGGGTGTCCACCCGTCCATTCTCGGCCTGCGGGGCAAGGGGGCCGTGACCCGCATCGGGACATCCGGCGCCCAGGTCACATTGACTTAGGTAAGCCTTACCTAATCTAATGGGATGATGGACTTCGAGGTACTGCCCGGACCATCCCTCCCGGAGCTAGCCAGGACTGCGCTCGCCCGCGCCGCCGCCGCCACGGTGAGCGACGCCGCTCAGGGCAGCCGGCCGGCCGCCGGACAGGTTCCCGTCCGGGCCACCGGGGACGGCCGCCCGATGCTGCTGCCCGCCAGCGGGTCATGGCTGGCGCAGCGGCTGTCGGCGCGGCGCTCGAGGCCGGTGACCGTGTGCGTGCCCGCCGACGCGCCGTTCTCGGCCCTCCGGCTGACCGGGACTTCCCAGTGGCTGACCCGGGACCGCGCGCCCGGGACCACCGCCTGCGTGGTGGCTGTGCAGTCGGTCGGGTTCGCCGGCTCCGGCTGTCCCGAGGTCCCGCTGGCGGAGTACCTGGCCGCGGCGCCCGATCCGCTCTGGCGGGTGGCGCCCAGCGTCCTGCGTCACCTCGAACGCGGGCACATGGGCGAGCTGATTCACTGCGTCCGGGCCCACGGCATGCCGCAGGCCGACTGGGTCATCCCCCGCGGCCTGGACCGGTACGGCCTGCAGCTCCTCGTGCTCACCACCGACGGGACCGCGGCCGTCCGGCTCGCCTTCCCCGGCGGGCCCGTCACCTCGCTCGACGAGGTTCCCGCCTCCATCCGCACCGCCCTGACCTGCCGCTGCGAAGCCGAGGCGGAGCGGCGTCACCTCGGCCCCGTCAGCGAGTTAACGGGATTGCTCCCGTCACGCGTCCGGCGCCAGGCCCTTGAACAGCTCGGCGTAGTCGTAGGCGACCTCGGGGTTCGCGCGAATCCGCTCGTCGATCATCGCGGCGTCCGCGCCGACGAGGATCCGCCAGGCCCCGGACAGCACCCGGTCGAGGATGACGGTCGCCGCCTGGGCCGCCGTGAGCGGTGCCTTGTCCCGGAAGTCGTTGCCTATCCGGATCAGCCACTGGCGCTTGTCCTCAGCGGACGGGTTATCCGGTAGCAGCCCGGCGCTGATCAACCCGGCCTGCGCGTCGTCGGCGATCATCTCGTCCAGCTGGTCTTCGGTCAGCTGCTCCGGCTCCCGGCCGTGCGCGCGCATGCTGTTCCCGACGATGTCGGTTCCCACGTGCCCGGGCATCACCACGGCCACCCGGACCTGGGGCGCGTTGGACCGCAGGTCCTCGATCAGCCCCTCGGTGAAACCCCTGACCGCGAACTTGGCCGTGCAGTAGGCGTTGTTCGGCATCCCCGGGCCCAGCGACGCCCACAGCCCGTTCACGCTGCTGGTGTTGACCAGCACGCCGTCGCCGCTGGCGATCAGCAGCGGCAGGAACGCGCGGGCGCAGTAGTACGTGCCCCAGAAGTCGACCGCGAACGTGTGCTCCCACTCGGCCCGGGGGTCGGTGACGAAGCTGCCGCCCCCGCCGATACCCGCGTTGCTGAACACCACGTCGACATGCTCGCGGCCGTGCTGCGCGAGCAGCTCGTCGCGGAACCGCAGCACCTGTGCCTCGTCCGAGACATCGCAGGCGTGGCTGGTCACGCGGACGCCGGACCCGGCGTCCGCGTGCGCCAGCGCGGCGGTTTCCGCGACGGCATCGGGGTGCCAGTCGCAGGTCGCGACCGAGGAGCCCCGCGCGGCCAGCTGGCGGACGAGCTCGCGGCCCATGCCGGAGCCGCCGCCGGTGACCACGGCCAGTTTCCCGCTGAAGGATTCCATCTGCGTTACTCCCGTCTGAACAAGCGCTCGGCCCGGTACCTGAACATCATGGGACCAGAGTCGCCCGGCGGTACAGGTCCGGTAAGGCCCGGAGGAGAACGCCTACACTCTCCCCAGCCCTGTGGACAGAGTTTCACCAGGCGCGCTTTTCCAGCGAGTCGAGCGACCGGAGTCGCCTGGCGTTTCCGCGGAACCGCCGCCGGCCTAGACGGCGGGGGCAGCCTGGTCGAGTTCGGCCGCGATCTCCGTGATGCGGGCGCGGAGCCAGGCGTGCGCCGGGTCCGCCGTGTGGCGGGGATGCCACCACAGCATCTCGGTGATCGCGGGCAGCGGCAGGGGCGGCTCGAGAAACCGGACGTCGGCGGTACGCCGCAGGTGGCCGGCCGCGCGCTCGGGTACCACCGCTACGAGATCGGTGCCCTGCAGCAGGAACGGGGCGAGCAGGAAGCTCTCCACGGTGAACTCGATCCGGCGCGCCAGCTTGGCCTGGGCCAGGTAGGTGTCGACGATCGAGACCGGGTGCCCGCGCACGGCGGAGTAGACCAGGTGCCCCAGTCGCAGGTAGGTCTCCATCGTCATCTGCTCGCCGACCTCGGCCGTCCCCGCCCAGACGCAGCAGACCCAGCGGTCGGCGAACAGCCGCAGGCTCGGCAGCGCGACGCCCGGCATGATCTCCGCGGGCTCGATGACCAGGTCGGCCTCGCCGTCGCGGAGCAGGCGGCCCGCGTCGGCCACCCGGGGCAGGACCTGGATGGTCAGGCCGGGAGCGGTGGCGGCCAGCCGCCGCACCAGCGGGCCGATCAGCATCAGCAGGCTGTAGTCCGAGCAGCTGACGGTGAACGTAGCCCGGTCATGGGTGGGGTCGAAACCGGGTCGCCCGGCCAGCGCCTGCTGAATGAGGCTCAGCGCCTCCTGCACGGGCTGGCGGAGCGCCTCGGCGCGCGGCGTCGGTACCAGCGCCATCCCCTCGCGGACCAGCAGCGGGTCGCCGACGAGCTTGCGCAGCCGGGCGAGCGTGTTGCTCATGCCGGGCTGGCTCAGCCCGAGCCGGTCGGCCGCCCGGGTGACGCTGCGCTCGGCCAGCAGCGCGTCGAGGGCCACAAGCAGGTTCAGGTCGACGCCGGCAAGATTCATACCTCCTTTTAGCAGCACATATTTACGTGAGCAATGTTCTGCATTCACAAGCTCCGATTGCCGAATTTATGGCGGCCTGCCTAGCATCGGACCACCATCGGCGGGACGGGCGAGAGGTGTCCCATGGACCGCGGAATCAGCGAAGACGTGCCCGTCCTGATCGTGGGCGGCAGCCTGGTAGGCCTGTCGGCGGCGCTGTTCCTGCGGCAGCACGGCGTCGGCGTGCTGGCCGTCGAACGGCACGCGGGGACGGCCATCCACTCCCGGGCCGGCCACTTCCACCTGCGCACGGTGGAGATCTTGCGCTCGGCCGGGCTCGAGGACGCCGTCCGGCGCCGGTCGGAAGAGCAGTACCCGCCGGATGGCGGGATCAACAACGTCGAGTCCCTGGCCGGCCGGGAGATCGCCAACTATTTCCCGAACCTCAACGCTGGCGTGGGCGAGTTCAGCCCGGCGGTGCGGCTGTTCGTCAACCAGGATGCGCTCGAGCCGATCCTCCGGGCGCGGGCTGAGGAACTCGGCGCGCAGCTGCGCTACGGCACCGAGTGCACCGCCCTGGAGCAGGATGCGGACGGCGTCACGGCGGTCATCCGCGACCTGGCCAGCGGGGCGGAGAGCACGATCCGGGCCCGGTACGCCGTCGCCGCGGACGGGAACCGCAGCCCGGTCCGGGACGAGCTCGGCATCGGCATGAGCGGCCACGGCCTGCTGTCGCACAGCATCACCATCTACTTCCGGTCGCTGACCGACCTCGGACCGCTGCTCAAGGACCGGAACCAGGGCGTCCACTACGTGACGAACCCGCTGCTGCGCGGGTTCTTCCGGCTCGACCGCAGCGGCAATGCCGGCTTTCTCGTGGTCAACCTGGTCGGTGACATCTCCCGCCCGGAGATCGTGGCGGCCTTCCCTGACGCCCCGTGGGCCCGGGTAGCCGAGGGGATCACCGAGCCGCGCGCGCTCGAGCTGCTGCGGGCCGCTATCGGCGTGCCGGGGATACCGGTGGTCATCGAGGACATCGCGACCTGGCAAGCCGAGGCGAACTGCGCCGAGCGGTTCCGGGACGGGCGGGTGTTCCTGGCCGGCGACGCGGCGCACGTGGTCCCGCCCAACGGCGGGTATGGCGGCAACACCGGCGTGCAGGACGCGCACAACCTGGCCTGGAAGCTGGCGCTCACCCTGGCCGGCCTGGCCGGACCCGGGCTCCTCGACAGCTACGACGCCGAGCGGCGCCCGGTCGGTGAGCTCACCGTCGAGCAGGCCTTCACCCGGTACGTCACCCGGGTGGCCCCCTATCTGGGGACGGAGAACACCCAGCCGCTGGTGGACGACTTCTCGATGGAGATCGGGTACCGCTACAACTCCCCCGCCGTCGTGCTCGAGCCGGGCCCGCACCCGCCGCACGAGCACCCCCGCGAGTCGAAGGGCCGTCCCGGGGCCCGCGCGCCGCACGTCTTCCTCGAGCGGGACGGCGCCCGGCTGTCCACGCTGGACCTGTTCGGCGGGAAATTCGTGCTCCTCGCCGGGCCGGAGGGCCGCCCCTGGCGGGACGCGGCGCTCGTCGCGGCCGGCCAGCTCGGCCTCGCCCTGGATGCCTACCGACCCGGCGACGCTGGCCTGGCCGACCCCGGCGACTGCCTCCCCGCGGCCTACGGGATCTCACCGGCCGGCGCCGTGCTGGTGCGCCCGGACGGTTTCGTCGGCTGGCGCGCCGCCGGCGCCCCGGATCAACCAGAAACGACGCTCCGGTCAGCGCTCCAGTCCCTGTTGTGCCGCGAAGACGGCACGCCGTGAAGTTCCCTGAGGCGAAAGAAGGTCCACTCATGGCAGAGGTGTACCGCGCAGACATCGTGGGCTCGCTGCTGCGCCCGCAGTACCTGAAGCTGGCCCGCGAGCAGTACGAGTCCGGCCGGCTGTCCGCCGCCGCGTACAAGGAGATCGAGGACCGGGCCGTCGACCAGGCCATCGCCATGCAGGAGGGTGCGGGCCTGGACGTCGTCACCGACGGGGAGCTGCGGCGGCACTCGTTCATCGATCAGCTCACCGAGGCTGTCGAGGGACTGACCCCGGACACCGGGGATACCGGCCATATCCCCGTCCCGTTCCACGACGAGGCCGGCCAGCTGAAATCCGTCTTCGCCATCCCGCTGTCGGTCACGGACAAGCTGCGCCGCCGCCGGATGATGACGACGGAGGAGTTCTCCTATACGCGGGCGCGAGCCCGGCGGCCGGTCAAGGTAACGCTGCCCAGCCCGCTGATGCTCTTCCTGGTCTGGTCGCCGCAGCGCACCCGGGACGCCTACCCCGATCCGTTCGAGCTGTTCGCCGACGGCCTGGCCCTGATGAAGGAGGAAGCCACCGAACTCGCCCGGCTGGGCTGCCGGTACATCCAGATCGACGCGCCGGACTTCGGCCAGCTGGTCGACCTGGCCCAGCAAGACGCCTGGGAGCGGGCCGGCATCTCGGTCGAGCGGGTCTTCACCGAGGGCGCGGACATGCTGAACGAACTCGCCACCGTCCCCGGCGTGACGTTCGGCCTGCACCTGTGCCGGGGGAACTACGACAGCGACTGGATCAGCGCCGGCACCTACGACACCATCTCGAAACGGCTGTTCCAGCGGGCCGCCAACTACGACGTCTTGCTGCTCGAGTACGACGACGAGCGCTCCGGTTCGTTCGCCGCGCTCGGCGACGTCCCCGACGACAAGGTGGTGGTGCTCGGCCTGGTCTCGACGAAGTTCGACCGGATGGAGCCGGCCGATCAGCTGGCCGACCGCATCAGCGAGGCGAGCCGGGTCTTCCCCCGTGAGCAGCTCGCGCTGTCGACGCAATGCGGCTTCGCCTCGGCCGGACCGGGCAACGCGATCAGCGAAGGCGCCCAGGAGAACAAGCTGCGCCTGGTGGGCGAGGTCGCGGCCCGCGTCTGGTCGGCAGGCGCCTGACAGACCAGGTTCGCAGCATCGTCACCTCAGCGTGCACGATCATCACACCGGACCCGCCCGCCACCGGGCACCGTTACCGTAAGCGACATCGATGCTCCATCGATGTCGTAATAACGACATTGATGCTCCATCGATGTCGCCTTGAGAGGATAGCGAGAACAGGCTAGTCGTCCCATGAGCATCATGCGTCACGGTAGTGGACTTGCCACCCAGCCGCCGGCGCTCCGCCGCCACCGGCCGCCGTGGCCCTGGATTCCGCCGCCACCCGGCCGTCGTGGCCCTGGATTCCGCCGCCACCGGCCGCCGTGGCCGTGGATGACGCCGCCGGCCGGGCGGTGCTGTGACCGTACGCGATCGCTCAGGCGTGGGGCCCGACGGTCACGGGACCCACGGTCAGCGTCACCGCCGCCTCCATGACCGTGCCCACCAGGGCCGCCTCCTCGTCGAGCTGCCGCCGCTGGGCGGCGGTCAGCCCGGCCAGCGGTTCCACGGTCAGAGCCAGCTTGCGGCCGGAACGCCGCTGGTGCCACACCCCGCCGACCACGCCGTCGACGAGCAGCACCGGGTAGTTACCGGCCTGCCCGGACGGTGAGAGCGCGCGGGCACCGGCCGCGCCCGGGTACAGCCGGGCCCGGGGCTGGCCCGCGACGACGTACGGGTCGAAGTACGGCAGCAGCCGGATCCCGCGGTGCGGCCCGGACGGCGTCCCGGTGTCCCCGGCCGCGACCCAGGCCTGCCCGCCGTCCAGCTCGACCCGCTCCAGGTCAGCGCCTCCGCCGTCACCGGCCAGACGGCCGAACAGCTCCCCGGCGTACCGCGGCGAGATGGCGAGCCAGCGGGCGAAGTGCTGCGGTGTCGCCGGGCCGTATACGTGCAGGTAGCGCAGCACGAGCGCGCGCAGGGCGGCGTCGCCGTCGGCCGGGCTGAAGCCGGGCAGCCAGCGGCGCGGGTGGCTGTAAGTCACCTTGCGCCCCCGGCCGGGGCCGAAGCACAGCACCCCGCGGTGCGCGGCCGTGCTGGTGAGCTGGCGCCAGCGTGGCCACTTGTCCTGGAATGCGTCCATGGTCCGCTCCACCGCCCACGGGCCGGCCCGCTCGGCGATCGCCTCGGTCAGCTCGTCGACGGTCAGCCCCTCCGCGACCGCCCCCGCCGCGACCGCCAGCGCGTCGCCGATCGCCGCGATGACCTCCGCCGCCTGCCCGGCCGTGAACCGGACCCCCTCGGGATGCTGGGGCACCGACGACGGCAGGGCCGACAGCGCCCCGGTCCACATCGGCAGGTCGACGGCCGGCAGCAGGTGCACCGTCCCGCGCGGGCCGAACGTCTTGACCAGCGTCCGGTCCTCCCACAGCGCGCGGCGCACATCGGCGCGGGTCGCTCCGGCGATGCGCCGTCCGATCGAGAACTCGGCCGCGGTGAGGATCTGCGCGTGCGCGCCGCACAGCAGGCCGGCCACGCCGGCCGGGTCCAGGGCGCCGGACGGCGCGGCCAGCGCGTGCCGGGCCATCCGCCGGGCGGTGACGCCGCCCCAGCTCAGGACGGCCGGGGGCGCAGACGTTGCCAGCCACCTCCCCGGTAGACCCGGCCGGTCAGGTTGCCGACCAGGCCGGTCAGGAACCACGGTATCTGCTGCTGCGCCAGGAAATGCCAGAGCCGGTGGACAGCCTCGGACTTGGAGACCCCGCGTCCCGGTTCGAAGTCCGCCGCCTCGGTGCGGGGAATCTCGATGACCAGGAGCGTCATCGCGAACGGGTCAGCCTGGCCAGGTGTCATATTGCCGCGTGCGTCGGCTGAGGACGAAGATGTGCCTGCGCCCAACGGGGCGTTTCCGTCCATACGAGGGGGTCCGGACGAAAACCGGCCTCCGGTGGGGAGAACAGACATGCCAGTCACCAGGAAGAAACGGACGGCCGTCCGGAGCACCCTGGCGCGGAGAGGCGCCGCCCTCGCCGCCGCCGCGCTTGTCGGGATCGCCGCGCCGGCCGTCCCGGCGCTCGCGAGCACGCACCCGGCCACGACCCCGTCGGCGAGCCATCCGTGCGGGACGAAGGCCAAGCCGGGCAGCTACCAGCACATCATCTGGATCTTCATGGAGAACCACAGCTACCCGACTATCATCGGCTCGTCCCAGGCGGCTTATATCAACACGGTGGCGAAAGAATGCGGGTCGGCCACGAATTACCACAACATCACGCATCCCAGCCTGCCGAACTACATCGCCGCCACTTCCGGGCTGCCCGTTTCGTCCCTGCCGGGATTCCTGCCCGACTGCTCCCCCGCGGCCGGCTGCAATACGTCGGCGAAGAGCATCTTCGGCCAGGTCAAGACGTGGCGGTCATACGAGGAGAACATGCCCTCGAACTGCGACCGGGTCAACGCGGGAAACTACGCTGTGCGGCACAATCCGGCCACCTACTACACGGCGCTGCACAACTGCTCCAGCAACGACGTTCCCTACGCCCATCTGGCCACGGACCTGGCGCATAACCAGCTTCCGCAGTTCTCCTTCATCACGCCGAACCTGATCGACGACATGCACAACGGGACGATCGCCCAGGGCAGCAAGTGGCTGGCCTCCCACCTGCCGGCCATTCTCAACAGCGCGGAGTACAAGAACGGCTCCACCGCGGTCTTCGTCACCTGGGACGAGGGCGAGGAAGGCCACGAGGTCAGGGGCGAGCACTGCTCGGCCAACACCAGCGACGTCAGCTGCCACGTCCCGACCCTGGTCATCAGCCCGAGCACCAAGGCGGGCACCAAGGCCGGCACCAAGGCCGGCACCCTGTTCAACCACTTCTCCCTGCTGGCCACGGCCGAGCAGCTGCTCGGCCTGGCCAGGCTGGGCCAGGCCGCCAGCGCCACCACGATGACCAAGGCGTTCAACCTGTAAGCGGCTCGGCCATCCGGACTCTCGCCGCCGTGCGCAAACTGCATACAGCCAAAACTGTATGCAGTTTGCCTCATCTCTGGGCACCGCGATTGGAGTTCTCAATGGAACCCGCTGTTCCTGCGCCGAGCGCGACGGCATCACCGCGGACGAGTCCCGCCCCTTCGCGGCCGGCCCGTTCGCGCCGGTTACCGTGCTCGCCTGAGTCCCGATATCGTCGGCGCGGAAGGGGGATACCGGACATAAGGAGACGGTCATGGCAACGGACTATCACGCCGAGCACGTCGGCAGCCTGCTGCGGCAGCCCTGGCTGCTCGACGCCCGGGCCCGGTACCAGCGGGGCGAGCTGGACGAGGCCGGGCTGCGCGCGGCCGAGGACCGCGCGGCGGGTGAGAACATCGCCCTGCAGCGCGAAGCGGGGCTCGAGATCTTCACCGACGGCGAGGTCCGGCGGGCCAACTACATGACCGGCATCCTGGAGTCCACCGGCGGGATGAGCGTGGTCGAGTCCGCGCCGGTGACCTGGCGCCGGGACGACGGCGAGAGCCCGCCCGCCGCCGAGACGGACTTCGTGCTGACCGCGGCCAGCGCCAAGGTGTTCAGGAAGAACAAGCTCACCAACGTCGAGGCGGAGTACCTGGCCGGGCAGGTACCCGGCCAGTTCAAGATCACCATGATGAGCGCGGCGATGGGCGGCATGGTCTGGTATCCCCCGGTCAGCGCCGCCGTCTACCCCACCCCGGTGGAGCTGACCCAGGACCTGGTGGCGCTGCAGATCGAGGAGATCGGGGACCTGGTGGCGCGCGGCACCCGCCGGATCCAGCTCGACTCGCTCGGCTACAACCAGGTCTTCGACGACGAGTTCCGCGCCGCGACCGGCAACGGGGCGGTCGACCCGCAGCTCATCCTGGCCGGCTCGGTGGCCGCCGACACGGCCGTCGTCAGCGCCGTGAAGGCCGCCCACCCCGAGGTCACCGTGGGCATGCACATCTGCCGCGGCAACAACCGCAGCGCCTACATGGCCCGCGGCGGGTACGAGCCGGTGGCCGAGCGCCTGTTCGGCGAGGTGCCGGTGGACCGCTTCCTGCTGGAGTTCGACACCGAACGGGCGGGCGGCTTCGAACCGCTCCGCTTCATCCGCCCCGGGACGACGGTGGTGCTCGGGCTGATCTCCTCCAAGGTGCCTGCCCTGGAGTCGCAGGACGACCTGCGGCGCCGCATCGACGAGGCGGCCCGGTACGTGCCCGCCGAGAACCTGGCCATCAGCCCGCAGTGCGGGTTCGCCTCCACCGCGGCCGGCAACATGCTGACCGTGGACGAGGAAAAGCGCAAGCTCGAGCTCGTGGTGGACACCGCCCGGAAGGTCTGGGGTTAACCGAAAAGGCCCCCGGCAGCGAGGGCGAGGGCGGAAGGCAGCCGTGCCCGTCCTCGATGACTCGCTACCGGGGGACTTCGGCCCGCGTGACCGGCGGCATGCGTTCAGGTGTACGGACTGGGCGCAAACCGGCCACGCGGGAGTCTCAGGGTTCTGGCGCGAACGCCAGCGTGAAGTAGACGGCCCGGCCCATCGGGGTGGGGTACCAGCCCCACTGATCGGCCAGGGTGGTGACGAGGGCCAGGCCCGGCCCGGTTTCCACGGCGGCCGGCAGGGGACCCTGCGGCGGCAGGTGGCGCGCGGTGCCGTAGACGTCGACCCGCAGCTGATCCGGCGAGCTGGTGATGACGAGCGTTATCGTCCCGTCGGCCTGGTGCCGGATGGCGTTGGTCACCAGGTCGCTGGCCAGCAGGACCGCGATGTCCTCATCGACCGGGACAGCCCAGGCGGCCAGGACCGCCCGGA
>JAICWX010000290.1 GCA_025934635.1 Streptosporangiaceae bacterium
TCACCCGGTGCCACCGGGTCACCGCGTCCGTGCCCGTCGGTGACAGGTCCAGGCTGACGGTGCGGCGGTCGCCCGCGCTGTCAGCGCCGGGCGTCCGCGTCACGTAGCCCGCGGTCTGAAGGCCGCCGAGCAGGGTGGCCACGGAACTGGGCGCCAGCCGGAGCATGCGGGCGAGCTGGCTCGGCCTGATGCCCGGGTGCTCGGTAATGCAGGAAAGCAGCTCGAGCTGGGCCACGGACAGGCCGAGAGCAGGATCGGCCGCGCGAGCCGCCCGGCGCATGGCCCGGCGCAGCCGGGACACGATGCCGGCCAGCTCGGGGCCGGTCTGCGCCGGGCCGGCCGGGGCCGGGCCGATGCCGCCCTCAGTGGAATGCACCTGACGGGTCCGCCTCCCCGGGGCCGATCGGCCGGCCCCGTGCCTGCGTCCGGGTAGCCGCCGCGATCACGGCCGCCGTCGCGACGGCGGCGGCAAGCACGCCGAACGCGGGCCGTGCCTGTTCCGTCCCAGAGTACCCGGTATTGCCGGCCTGATAACTCTGGCTACCGAGATGCCAGGCCAGTGCCATCAGCGAGATGCCGAGCGTCGTGCCTATCCCCCGGGCCATGCTGACCAGGCCGCCGGCCAGCGAGGCGGACCGGCCAGCGACGCTGCGCATGATCATCGCGTTGTTCGCGGGCACAAACAGGCCCAGCCCCACCCCCCGCCAGGGCCAGTGGCGGGACCACAGTCGCCGGGTTCAGCGGGATGACCATAGCCGACACCATGGCGGCCCCGGCCAGCAGCGCGCCGGCCAGGCCGCGCCGCCCGTCTCCCCAGCGTCTCGGCAGCACCAGGTCGCCGAGCAGTGCGGCCAGGCCGAAGCCGATCGGCAGGGCGGACAGCACCAGGCCCGTCCGCGCCGCGCTGCCCGCATCGTGCGACAGGACTTGCGGGATCAGCATCAGCGGGCCGAACAGCGCGAGGTAGCCGCAGCCGGCCCCGGCCAGGGCGAGCGCCACCGGCCGGGACCGGAGCAGCCAGACCGGTATCAGCGGATGCATGGTCCGGGTCTCGCGGCGGACGAACGCGATCGCGCCGGCCAGCGCCAGCACGGCGAACAGAGCGGCCAGCCAGGCCGGCAGGCTGAGACCGGACACCGCGGAGAGCGCCAGGAGCAGCGCGGCGGTCCAGGCCACCAGCAGCGCCGTGCCCGGTCCGTCGAACCGTCCCGGCCGGCTGAACTGCCGGGTACGCGGCAGCAGGTACCGTCCCGCGATGACCGCGGCCACCCCGGCCGGGACGTTCACCCAGTACACTGCGCGCCAGCCGGCCGTCGCGGTGAGCAGGCCGCCGAATGTGGTCACCAGGACCACGCTGTTGGCCTGCAGCATCGCCGCCCCGATGGCCTGGACCAGGCGCAGCGCCACCAGGGCGCCGAGCGACGGGGCCAGCCCGCAGGCCGCCGAGGCCACCGAGAACACGACGAAGCCGTAGGTGTAGACGAGCTTGCGTCCGGCCGCGTCGCCGAGCCGTCCGGCCGGGGCGAGCATCGCGACGAGGCCGAGCAGGTAGACGAGCGAGACCCACTGGACGGCGGCGACGGACACGCCGAAGTCGTGCTCCATGGCCGGGAAGGTGATCGTCACGATACTGGCGTCGAGCTGGCCCATGAAGGCGCCGAAGCACACCACGCTCACGGCGACCCACGGCGCCCGGCGGCTCTCCCGGATGACGGCGGGACGCGCCTGCTCACGCAAGACACTTCTGTAAGCGAACATCTAGCGCATAGCCTAGCAATATAGTTCTGTAAGCGAATGATCGAGGACAGCGTTTGCCGGGATTAACTCCGGACATGCCGGGCGCGGTACTGGCCTTGGCGTTCAGGACCCGACAAACTCAAGGGGTGGAGTGGTCCAGGTCTGCGGGCCCGCCGCTCGGCTACAGTACGCCGGGGTAGTGCCAGCGAAGCCAGTGCCAGCTCAGGCACCGGATCAGCAGGCACGACACCCGGCCGCGGCAGGGCCGGCGCGCGAGCGGGCCGGAGCGGAAGGGACGACGATGCAGGAACTGCGCTTCGTCGCGGTGAGCGAGGACGGCCGATACGCTGTCCTCGCGGTGCCGGGGCGCAGCGCACGCTTCACGTTGCCGATTGACGAGCGGCTCAGGGCAGTTGCCCTCGGCCAGTCCTCCCGGCTCGCGCAGTACGAGATCGAAGTGGAGAGCCCGTTGCGACCCAAGGAGATCCAGGCACGAATCCGGGCCGGGGAAACGGTGGAGGAAATCGCGGACGCGGCAGGCATCGCAGTCGAGCGTGTCCGCTGGTTCGAGGGCCCGGTCCTGGCCGAGCGTGCCTATGCGGCAGATCAGGCTCAGCTGGCGTCGGTAAGACGCCAGGGGGACGCCATTCCTTCGTCCCCCGGGCCCCGGCTGGGCGAGATCGTGACCGAGCGGCTGAAGGCCCTCGGGACCGATCCTGAGGACGCGCAGTGGGACGCGAGGAAACTCGGCGACGGCAACTGGCAGGTCCACCTGACGTTTACCTCCGGCGGCCGCCTGCACACGGCCGAATGGAACTTCGACCCGCGCCGCCGGCACGTGGTCCCGGCCGACGACAACGCCAGCCGGATGTCGCTGCCGGGTGGTGAGCCGCTCCAGCCCGCCGCGCCCGCGCCTGGCGAGGCGACCGTGACGCACCTGGCCCCGCGGCTGAGCACCGCCGCCGCCGTTCACGGCAACGGCGCCATGGCCGGCAGCGCCGTCGGCAACGGCCTGGGTACCGGGCTTGGCAGCGGCCTCGGGAACGGCGGGCGCGCCTGGCAAGAGCGCCCGGCCCCCATGCGGCCCGCCGCACCCGAGCCCTGGGTCAGCGAGCCACGGGGCAGCGAGCCACGGATTAGCGAGCCGCGGGTCGCCGAGCCCCGGGTCACTGAGCCCCAGGATCCGGAGCCGCGTGAGACCGACGCCCCGGCCGCCGCCGCTCCTGCGGTACCGAGTGCTCCCTCCGTGCCGAGCGCTCCCCCGGTCAGCCCGGCTACGGTGGCGGCCCAGGTCGCCAGGGCCGTGCCGACCGCACCACCGGGACGGCATTCCCAGGCCCCGTCAGGCCCCCATCCGGCGCGGCACGCCCGCCCGGCCCAGGAGCCGCGGATCGCTGAGCCGTTCAGGGAAACGGCAGCGCCGCCGGCGGCCCGGGCCGCCGGAGCATCAGCTGCCGAAACGCGGGCCGCCGAAGCACCGGCCGCTGAGGAACGAGTTGCCGAGGCACCGGCCGCTGAAGCACCGGCCACGGCACCCGCGGCGGAGCCTGCGAACGAGCAGGTGGCGAGGCAGGGCCGTAAGTCGGCGCGCGGCAAGCGGTCCTCGGTGCCGTCCTGGGACGAGATCATGTTCGGGAACTCGCGCCAGCGGGACTTATCCGCAACCGTGAAAACCGCGGCTTGTCAGGTGTGCTGACAGGGCGCGCACAGTGCCCTGGCCAGGCTGACAGGCGGTTGTGCGCGTTCTGACAGCGGCGTGACCCACGATGGGGACATGCGATATGACGCGACTACATCCAACGCGATAGAGACCTCCGGGCTGGTCAAGCGGTTCGGCCAGACGACCGCGCTCGACGGCGTGGACCTGGTGGCCCGGACGGGCCGGGTGCTCGGCGTGCTCGGGCCGAACGGGGCCGGCAAGACCACGGCGGTACGCATCCTGGCCACGCTGCTCAGGCCCGACGCCGGCCGGGCGGCCGTGTGCGGGTACGACGTGCTGCGCGACGCCCATCAGGTCCGGCAGCTCATCGGCCTCACCGGGCAGTACGCATCGGTCGACGAGGGCCTATCCGGGACCAACAACCTGCTGATGATCGGCCGCCTGCTCGGCCTGCCGCGGCCGGCGGCCAGGGCCCGGGCGGCCGAGCTGCTGGCCCGCTTCGACCTGACCGAGGCCGCCGCCCGGCTGGCCAAGACCTACTCGGGCGGCATGCGGCGCAGGCTCGACCTGGCGGCCAGCCTGGTCGGCGACCCGCGGGTGCTGTTCCTGGACGAGCCGACCACCGGGCTCGACCCGCGCAGCCGGACCGAGGTCTGGGGCATGGTCCGCGGGCTGGTCGCGGACGGGGTCACGGTCCTGCTGACCACGCAGTACCTGGAGGAAGCCGACCACCTCGCGCACGACATCGTGGTCATCGACCACGGCCAGGTGGTCGCGACGGGGACGCCGGATGAGCTGAAGGCGAAGACCGGCGGCCAGGTGCTGCGGGTGGCGCCCGCCGACCCGGCCCGGATGGCCGAGGTCATCGCGCTGATGAGCGGGCTGGTCAGGGCCGAGGTGGACGCCGGCGCCCGGGTGGCGACCGCGCCGGTCAGCGACCCGGGCCTGGTGCCCCGGGTATTCCGCGAGCTCGACGACAGGGGCATCGAGCTCGCGGAGTTCACGCTGCGCCGGGCGAGCCTGGACGAGGTGTTCTTCGCCCTCACCGGCTACCGGCCCAGCCGGGAGAAACCACACGGCAAGGACAACGCGGGGGCGGACCGCGACCGCGAGCTAGAGGAGACGAACCGATGACCGCGATGACCGCTCCGGCCCGCAGGATCACCCCGCTCGAGGGGCTGCGGAACACGTTCACGCTGACCTGGCGCAGCGTGATCAAGCTCAGGACCAACGCAGAAGACCTGCTCGGGCTGAGCCTGCAGCCGATCATGTACCTGGTGCTGTTCACGTACGTGTTCGGCGGTGCCATCGCCGGCGGCACGCACAAGTACCTGCAGTTCTCCGTGCCGGGGATCCTGGTGCTGAGCGTGGTCTTCGCCACCTTGGGCACCGGGCTCATGCTCAACCAGGACATCACCAACGGCGTCTTCGACCGGTTCCGCAGCCTGCCGATCGCCCGCTGGTCGCCGCTGGCCGGGGCGATCGGAGGCGACGTGGTCCGCTACGCCTTCTCGGTGGCGGTCACGCTGGGCTTCGGCATGATCCTCGGGTTCCGGATCACGACCACTCCCCTGGCCGCGGCGGCCGGCTGCCTGCTGCTCCTGCTGTTCGCGGTGGCCATGTGCTGGTTCTCCGCGCTCATCGGCCTGCTCGCCAAGACCGCGCAGAGCGTGCAGTGGTTCGGGTTCCTGGCCATGTTCCCGCTGGTCTTCGGGAGCAACCTGCTCGTGGCGTCCAGCACCATGCCGGGCTGGCTACAGGCGTTCGTCAAGGTGAACCCGGTCACCTACCTCACCGAGGCCGAGCGCGGGCTGCTGACCGGCGGCGCCGTCGCCGCCCCGGCGGTCAGGTCCCTGCTGTGGGCGCTCGGCATCTTCCTGGTGTTCGCGCCGCTCGCCGTCCGGGCGTACCGGCGCCGGACCTAGAGCCCGGGCCTTAACCGGCCGGACCCTGACCGGGCGGCCGGCTGGGAGGCGGGCTCGAGCACGCCGGCGGCGAGCGCGAGCAGCTCCTCCCGGCCCCGGTCACGGCCGCGGGAGTAGGCGGCCTCGAACCCGGCCGCGCCGAGCATGCTCAGCGCGGTGTCCCGCGCCGCGGGAGCGTCGAGGCTGGCCTCGTCGTAGGCCCCCCGGATGGTGCGGGCGCCGCCGAGCAGCGTGGCCGCGAGCCGGGCCTGGTCAGCTGAGGGCCGCGGACACCGCAGCACGAACGCGGCGATCGCGTCGATCACCCCGGCCAGCGGGGGCAGCTCCACCCACTCCGAGGCGTCCCGGAGCGCGGCCGCCAGCAGCGTGCGGCCGCGCTCCCCGTCTTCCCCGGCGACGGCAAGGGCCAGCCGGGCCTGGGCGATCGCGCGGAACCCCTGCCACCACACCGACTGCCGGGATTCCAGCCAGGACAGCACCTGCTCGCACTGCCGGGCGGCCGCGGCGGAGTCGCCCGCCACGGCGTGCAATTCCGCTCGCACCAGGCCGAGCCACACCAGCGCGTCGCTCGGCAGGCCGGCCTGCTGGCCGTCCCCTCGCTCGGCTCGGTCCAGGTCGGCGCGGGCGCCGGCCAGGTCGCCCATCCGCAGCCGCACGGCGGCGAGCTTCCCGGCGATGTGGACCAGGTCGCCCCAGGCACCCACTTCCTCGCCGAGCGAGGCCGCCTCCTCCAGGCAGCGGACGGCCGCCGGGTAGTCGGCCCGCATCGCGGCGAAGTCGGCCAGCTGGACCTGGACGGCCGCCTGGCCCCAGGGCTCGCCGATCTCGCGGAAGGCAGCCAGGGAGGCACGCCACTCGGCCTCGGCCTCGGCCAGGCGGCCGGACATGGCGTAGAACGCGCCGCGCTGCAGCGGCACCGCCGCCCGGGTCCACGGGTCCGGCGACGCCGCGTACCGGCCGATGATCGCCAGGGCGCGGTCGGGGTCGCGGTCGAACAGGACGAGCATCGGCTCGGCCAGCCCGGCCACCGGGTGTACCGCCAGGCTGTCGCCGGCTTGTTCCGCCAGCTCGGCCAGGGCCGCCGTCAGCTCGGGCCGCACCACGTCCATGTCCCACTCCGGGCCGGCCGCCATCAGCGCGCAGATCACCCGGGCCTCGGCGATGCGCGCCGAGCGCTCCCGGGGCGCCAGGGCGAGCACCTCCCCCGCCAGCGCCTCCGGCTCCCCCGGCTGCCCGCGTATCTGCCAGTACCAGGCGAGCGCCCGGACGAACCGCAGGGCGGCGTCCCCGTCCCCGCGGGCAATCGTCCAGCGCAGCGCCGCGTGCAGGTTGTCCTGCTCGGCGATCAGCTCGCGCACCCAGTCCCCCTGCCGGGCGCTGCGCAGACCGGGGTCGGCCGCCTCGGCCAGTTCCAGGTAGTGCGCGGCGAACGCGCCGCGCACCGCTGCCTCGTCGGCGGCTTCGGCCAGCCGTTCCAGGCCGTAGGCGCGGACCGTCTCCAGCATCCGGTAGCGCGGGCCGTCCGGGCCGTCGGCGATGCCCACGATGGACTTGTCGACCAGGCCGGACAGCGCGGTCAGCACCGCGGCCGGCGGCAGCCGCTCGTCGGCGCAGACCCGCTCGGCCGCCGCCAGCGTGGCCCCGCCGGGGAAGACGGCCAGCCGGCGCGCCAGGACCTGCTCCGGGGGCGAGAGCAGGTCCCAGCTCCAGTCGACCACGCTGCGCAGCGTCCGGTGCCGGGGCAGCGCCGTCCGGCTGCCCCCGGTGAGCAGCGCGAACCTGTCGTCCAGCCGCTCCGCGAGCTGCGCGGGGGTCAGCGTGCGCAGCCACACCGCGGCCAGTTCGATGGCGAGCGGCATGCCATCGAGTGACCGGCAGATCCGGGCTACCGCGACCGCGTTGGCCTCGTCGACCTCGAAATCGGGCCGGACCGACGCGGCCCGGTCCCGGAACAGCCGGGCCGCCCCGTAGGACGCCACCAGCGGAGCGGGCGCCGCCGCCTGGCCCGGCGGGACCGGCAGCGGGGATACCGGGCACAGGGTCTCCCCGTCGATACGGAGCGGCTGCCTGCTGGTGACCAGGATCCGCAGCTGCGGGCAGCTGGCCAGGACGTGGCCGGCCAGCGCGGCGGCCGCCTCGATGACGTGCTCGCAGTTGTCCAGGATGAGCACGTCAGCGCGGCCGTCGAGCGCGGCGGTCAGCCGTTCCAGCGGGTCCCGGCCCGGCCCGGCGGCCCGCAGGGCGAGGACCGGCTCGCGGAGGCCGAGCGCACCGAGTACCGCCGACGGCACCTCGGCCGGGTCGGTCACCGGCGCCAGCGGGACGAACCAGGCCGCCGCGCCGAGCCGTCCTGAGGCTTCGGTGGCCAGCCGGGTCTTGCCCACGCCGCCGGGGCCGATGAGGGTGACCAGGCGCGCCGCGCGCAGGTTCTTCACCACCCGGGCGATGTCCTCGTCACGGCCCACGAAACTGGTCAGCGGGCTCGGCATCCGGGTGGCGGGGAGGCGATCCAGGGCACGCGCCGCAGCCCGTTCGGCCTCCTCGGGGAGTTCGACGGGAGCCCCGGCCGCGGCGGGCCACTCGTCCCCGCGCAAGATGGCGAGGTAGACCTGCTCGAGCTGGGCGGACGGATCGACGCCGAGCTGGTCGGCCAGCAGCTCGCGGCCTTGGTGGTAGGTCGCGAGCGCCTCGGCCTGGCGGCCCGCTGCGTACAGCGCGCGCATGAGCAGGCCCCGGGGACGTTCGGCCAGCGGATCGGCGGACAGCAGCGCTCGCAGCTCTGCGACCAGGCTGGCTCCCTCGCCGAGGGCCAGGTCCGCCTCGATGCGGTCGGCCAGCGCGCCGGCCCGGAGCTCGGTCAGCGCGGACACGGCCGTGTCCGCGAAATCGGCGCCGGCCACATCGGCCAGCGGCTCGCCCCGCCATTGGAGCAGGGCCTCGCGCAGGACCCGCGCCGCCGTGGCGGCGTCACCGCTGGCCAGCGCGTGGCGGCCCTGGCCCGCGAGCCGCTCGAACACCGTCGCGTCGACCGCACCGGGCGGCACGGCCAGCCGGTAGCCGGCCGGATGCGACTCGATCACGTCGCCGATCCCGCCCTGGCGCAGTTCGGCGCGGAGCCGGGAGACCAGCCTCTGCAGCGCGTTGCCCGGGTTGGCCGGCGGATCACTGGGCCAGAGCTGCCCGGCCAGCGACCCGGCCGGGACGACACGCCCGGCGTTCAGCGCCAGCAAAGTGAGCAGAACCCGCAGCTGACGGCCGCCGACGCGGACCGGGCGCCCCGTCTCGTCCCGCACCTGCAGCGGGCCCAGTAGCCCGATACGCAGCGCCGTAGGCATCTGCCCTCGCTGATAGCCGTGTCCCGCCAGTTGCCCCCACGGGGCCATTCGACCCGCCGTTTCAGCCTACGCTTTCAGGCGGGCAGGTTCTAATATCAACACCGGCAGGAAAGGGGCGGCAAGGTGACGTCAGGCGACCGGACCCGCCGCGGGTGGTGGCGGCTCCGCCGGGTGCCCGCGGCCGGCGCGGTGGCAGCGGCCGCCCTGGCCCTGGCCGGCTGCGGGACCGCCGGATACGGCGCCCCGGTGGCGCCAACCCAGATGAAGGTCAACAGCGAGGCGTTCATCTCCGGGATGCTGTCGCAGCATTACACCTGTCACGGCGCGAAAATCAACCCTTCGCTTAACTGGTCGGGCGCGCCGCCGGGGACCAAGAGCTTCGCGCTTATTGTCGATGACTCCTCGGCGCCGATCACGCCGTTCATTTACTGGCTTGTTTTCGACATCAATCCGGGGTCTACCGACATCCAGGAGCACTCGCTGCCCACGGGCGCGCGGCAGGCGGTGAACAGCGCAGGTACCTCGGTCTATGACGCTCCGTGCCCCAAATCTGGCCGGCACTCGTACCGGTTTACCGTTTATGCGCTGAACAAGACGCTCGGGCTTCCCAACGGGGCGCCGTTGCAGGCGGTATGGCGCGCCATCGCGGCGGCCACAATCGGGCGCGGCAGAATTGTCGTATCCACTAGTACGTGATCAGCCAGATACTTCACGTAATCGGCCATTACTGCAACTTTTGCAAACCTGTGACAGGTTGCCCGGTCGTGAGTGACAATCGATGATCAAGCGGGTTCACGGCGCTCGCGACACGAGGGAAGGCGCGCGTCACTAGGCCGCGTGCGCTTAGCTGGCGCCGTTCACCAGGCCCGGGCATCTGGATGGAGACCATGTTTCTGGTCGTGGGACTGGCCGTCGTCGGGCTTGCCGGCATCGTGGCCGCCTTCTATTTCAGTAACCGCTCAGGCAAGCGCGGCGGCCAGCGGCTCAGAGCCGCCGGGACGGGCCGCGTCGCGGCCAACCGCGCCGGAGCCGCCGGGCGCCCGCCAAGCCAGCCGGTCAGGACCGGCCAGACGGAGTTCGCCCTGCGGGCCTCGGGCCCGCGCCGCATCGTCAGGGACAGTCGCGGGCCCGGGACGCGGGCTGGCGCGCTGACTGAATCATGGCCCAGTTCCCCGGCCGACCCGGAAGACTTCCAGCCTGCTGACGCCTGGCCCGGCGACACCGCTGACACCGACCCGGGACTGCGCGCCGCTGACCCGGGACCGCGCGCAGCCCGAGCCGACACCGACCCGTTCAGGGACGACAAGCCGCGGCGGCGGGTGGGCTTCCGCAAGGGAGCTGACGTTGACGAGGAACTGTGGCCGGCGGATTCGTTCGGCGGCGTGAGCGACGAGCAGTTCTGGGACGACCTGGCGTCGGACAAGCCGCTCACCACGACCGCGCGTACGGCCCAGCAGGAAGCCGGGCCCCGGAGCCGACGTCTCGGCCACGGGCCCGCCGCGAACGCGCCGGGCAGGCGGGCCGCGGGCGGCGGCGCCTATCCCGGCGCGCGGCCCGCGCCGGAACCGGCGGCCGAGCGCGCCACGGCCCAGCACACCACGGCCCAGCACACCACGACTGAGCGCACCGCGATCCAGCCCACGTACGCAGCCACCCAGCCGGTCAAGAGCATGACGCCCCCTGCTCCCGGAGCGCCGCAGTCCTTCCAGTACCCGAGCCAGACGACCAAGCCCGCCCCGCCGCCCCAGGCCGCTAAGCCGGCTCAGCCCGCCACGCCGCCTCCAGGGATGTCCCAGCCCGTGCGTGCCGCGGGCACCGGCCCCGCCAGCCAGCCGCGCGGGGCCTCCGCCCCGCCAGCTGAGGGGGGACGCCGGCGGCGGCCGAGCAGCGCGGACGATGATCCGCTGACCAGCGCGGCCTTCTCGCTTCGGCAGCGCGGTCCGGTCGACGGCCGGTCCACGCACCGGCCCCGGGACCAGCGCGACGCGCCCCGGGA
>JAICWX010000267.1 GCA_025934635.1 Streptosporangiaceae bacterium
CAGCAGGCGGCAGGCGTGCCGCTCATGACCATCCGTCCTTGGTCAGGCCCGCTGGCTTCTCGGCCGCCAGCAGCTGCCCGTGGTTGCCTCCACTACGACATCGGTGATCGTGAGCGGTGATTCCAGGCGCCGCGTGATTCGTACGCTGTCCTCGTGGCGTTCGGCTATTTCGTGCGGCTGGCCCGCCAGCTCGGCCCACACCACAGGATCGGTCACCGGGATTCCTACGGGCAGGTCCATCAACCGGTCCAGCAACGCCGGGTTGATGACCGCTCCGGTGCAAGCTGCCTCGCGACGCTGGTGCTCGGCGATGCGGATGATCGCGTAGGCCGTTACCCGCACCCCGAGCAACATGACCCGCACCGGCCCGCCAGGTTCGCCGCCGTCGGGCGGAGCCAGCGGAGCTGGCCAGCTGGTAATCACCGGCAGGTGCATGCTCTACTCATCTGAAGAGAACTATCTACTATCTAGATTTCTAGATAGTAGATAGAGATCCGGACATAGGGACGCGCCCGTGGATGTCGAAACCGTAGGCAGGGAACTCTTCGGACGGCCGTGCCGGCTGGCCCTGGCTCTCTGGATAGCCGGGCATCACAAGCCACGTTTCTACCAGTCGCAACCACCCCGCGAGGTGATCTTGCAGAGTGACCTGGCCAAGGAGCTCGGCCGGCTCGTCCGCCTCGGCATGCTGGAGGAAGAGCGCCCAGACGACGCCCGCCGCGTCTACTACGTGCGTACCGACAGTCCCCTCTGGAAGATCGTCGAAGCGGCAGCCGAAGCGATTGATCTTCCGGCCGAGACGTCCGTTAGCCTCGGCTGATCCGCTGGGCTTGCTCGCGGATGACGCCAAGCCCTCCGGCATCTTTGCCGTCCGCCCGGGAAATTCGCAGGCGGCCGTTGGGTGAAGTGTCCGCCGAAGTGCTAATGGATAATGGATACAATGACGACGAAATATGTTCAGTTCGTTAGTAATTATTAGCGTCCATCTAGTCGCTGCCGGACTTATCTTCGACGCTGCGATCCCTGTCCCATCGCCGACGCGATAACTGTTGTTATTACTGTGCATTCTGATATTGACCGGACGAGGATGGAGGCTTAGCGTGGTAGCCAGAAACCGGAAAGCCGGTTTCGTGCTAGCAGGGAAGTCGCACCGGATGAAGGATCGCCGTTCGCTCCGTGACGTCTTCCCTTAGAAGGAAGCGGGGCGGTGAGCGGATGAGATCGCGATTTAACCTCCGATGGCTTGCGATCGTGGCGGCTGCAGGATCTCTGACTATCAGCCTTCTTTGGGTACCTGCTGCTTCCGCTCAGCCGGCGGCCGCTTCTGTATCCTCGACATCCAGCACTGCTCCCCCCGATCTGCTTAAGGTATGGGAGTACTGGCTGACACTTCCGTGGAACGCCCTGACTCCCGACCAGCAAGCGTGCCTGAAGGGAAACTTCGGTGCCTGCCTGCGTGACCCTTCGATCCAGGCGGCGCTGAAAGTTCTTAATCCCATCACGTTCCTGCAGGTCCTAGGGCAGGAATGGAAAGTATTGTGGAACTCGCTTTCACCCGGCTGGCGAGCCTGCCTCAAGGGCAGCTGGTCCGCATGCCAGAAGCTTTCACGGCATAAATCGCACTCCCCGCCCCGGGCTCCCACGGGCCTTACCGTCCACGCGATTCCAGGTAACAGGACCGCCCTGCTGCTTACCTGGCGGGACAACGCCAAAAACGAGACCTCGTTCGAGGTCAGCAACGGTGTACGAAGCCGTAGCGGACCGGAGCGTCGGGGCACGGGAACTGTCCATTACACCTGGACCGGGTTGAAGCCCGGCAGCTGGACCTGTTTCAGGGTCCGGGCCGCCAATCATCTCGGTCATTCTGCCTGGGACCCGAAAATCGCGCCCTGGTACGTATGCGCTTCTACACCTTCCGCGCCTCCGCCGTCCGGGCCTTGCGCGCCTAAAATCAACGCGGTAGGGCCGGTCTCATCGGAGAATTACACCTCGATCGAGATCGTCGGCAGCTGCTTCGGCACGGGTAACACCAGCTCGAGAGCCGATACGGCGTACTTCCGCATCACTGATATCACCGCGAGGAACTGGAATGCGTGCTCGACCCGCGACCCTGGCACCGACTCGGTCACGTGCAACCTCCCGTCCTGGACTAATACGGGGATCATCGTCGACGGCTTCACCGGTGCCTACGGCCAGAACGGCTGGGTTTTCAGCAACGGTGACCACATCGAAATTCAAGTCTGGAATCCGCAATCGGGGAAAGGTCCCGCTACCTGCGAGGTCGTCGTAGGTAGCGGCGCTGCTACCAATTGCTAGCAGGTCGTCAGGTCTAACGGTCAATCCTGCAGCGGCGCAAGAGCCGCTGCAGGATTACCTCGATCCAACCAGAGCTGACGGCCATGAACGCGTCCGCAGGGGAAACAACGGCCGGCGCTCTCGACCTGCTCGTCGCCGACATCATCCGGCTAGCCGACCACCTGATCAGGTGCCGGAACCAGACGCGCCCCGGGACGCTTCCTGGAGCATCAGCGCTCCGGCGACGGTGGCCGCCAGCGGGATCCGCTTGTCTACCCCCGTCGTCCACAGCAGCTTGCGGGGCTGCGGCTGAGCACACACCGCGTACAGGCTGCCGCCATGCTCCTCGACCCGCCGGGCCGTGCCGACCAGCGCCCCCAGCCCGGTCGAGTCGATGAACGTGACCCGGTTCAGGTCCACGATCAGCGTCCCGCCGTTCTTCGCCAGCTCGTACAACCGCTCCCGCAGCGGGGCGACGGTAGAAATGTCGATCTCGCCCGCGACCGCCGCGATCACGCAGTCGTGCTCGCTGCGGACCGTGATGTCCAGCGCGTCAGCCATGACCAGCCTCCGTCGTGTCGCCAGGCGCTCAGGCCGGAGGGTGCCGGAACGCTACGAACTACCCGGAAGCGGGGGAACCAGGTCTGGCTGGGCCTCTTACCCGTCAGTCGGGCAATCATGCCGGCTCCGGGCAAGAAGCCGGCCGGACTCCGGGCAATCCGCCCGTTCGGGCGGCGCATCCCCGAGAGGATTGATTCTCCAGCGGGTGGAGGAAGCGGACTGAGGACGTGAAGGACGACCCGGTGCTTTCGATCGGCGAGCTGGCCACTATCAACGGCTGGCCGCCGTTCCCGTCCTACCTGCCGGCCAGCGTGTGGTTACTCGCCGCGCTGCGCGCTCATCCTTGAGAATGGCAGCTTCACCTTCGGCCGCACACCCGAGACTCCTGCCAACAGGGGTGCCAGCTCAGAGCGGCACTAGAGCTGGTCCGCGAGCTCAGCGATCTCGCGTGTCCGCTCACGCAACCGAGCAAAGGCCGGACGGTCACGAATCCGGTCGATCGTCCAGCGGACCGCCTCGGCCCGGTTCGCCGCGATGCCCGCCGTAATCAGCGTGTCCAGCGTCTCCAACTGTACAGCTCCGAGCCGGGCCGTAACCGGCGTGGTCTCACCGGCCCGCTCCTTTCCCGCCCGTCGGCCCGGCCCGCCGTCGTCCGGTTGCCCCAGCCTCAGCCGCTTGCCGTCCTCGGCGGAAACCCGGAATTCGATCCAGGCGCCGGGCGGCAGCAGCCCGAGGTCGCCGCGCAGCTTCTTGATCGCATCCTCGTGAGCCAGGTGAAACGCCCGCAGGGGAGCGTCACTGTCCGCGGGGTACTGGTCCGCACTGATGATCGCCCGAATCCCTATGGTTCCCGGCTCGACCGCCGGGTCGTCGCCGTAATGCATCACGTCGACCTGCTCCAGCGCCCCGTCCTTGAACCGGTTCATCACCTTCTCGGCGACGAAGTCCGCTGCATCGAGTTCGTCCATCTCGACCTCCGTATGGCTGAGCTACTCTGAAATCAATGATGCTCTGAAATCAGAGTAGCTTGAAGCTTCGGGAAATCAAGAGGCCTCAAGGGGCTAGGCGGCGACGGAGCAGCACGACCGCGCGAACCCCGGCCACGGTCGGCAGGAGAGCCAGCACCCCCCACAACGGCGGAAAGATCTGTGACCCGTACTCGCTAACCCCGAGCAGCAGCCCGGCCAGCGCCCCGTTAATCACCGTCACGACCACGGTCAGCCCCGAAGCCACCCGCCGATGCGACCGCACGGCCCAGAGAACCGGCAGCCACAGCAGCACCCCGACCCCCGCCACGGTGTACACGAGCCCGTAAATCAGCCCCGGATCCGGCCGCTTCCCGTACGGCGCATACACGGCCGTGACGTGATCCGCCAGGCTGTGCCCGCCGGCCTGATCGACGATCGCCACGACCACCAGCACTGGTCTTCGGCTACTTCGGCGCCCTCGAACAGTGGTACCGAGACGGCGGCACCCGCCCGATCGCGGAATACGTCAAAGAAGGCCTGCAGCCCCTGCGCAGCATCTGGCCACAGCTAGACGAGGCCAGCCCGTAACGGAATCCCCAAGGCGCCAGCCGATGGGATGCCACGGCGAGACGGTGGTCATCCGCCCTCAGATCAGAAATCCCCGCCGCCGAAGTTGTCGCCTCCGCCGAAGTCCCCGCCCCCGAAATCCCCGCCGCCGAAGTCGCCACCTCCGCCGAAATCCCCGCCACCAAAATCGTTACCGCCGTCGCCGCCGAAGTCTCCGCCGCCGAAGTTGTCCCCGCCGCCGTAATATCCCGGGTCACCGTAGCCGTACTCGTTGACGAAGACCGGTCCCGCGAGGGCCTCGCCGAGCAGGAAGCCGCCGAGCATGGCCCCGCCGTAGCCGAAGCCGCCCCAGTACGCCGGCGCGAAGCCGGCGTTCACGTACGGGACCCGCGCCCCGGACGTGTTCTCCACCGTGCGGATGTCGGGCGAGATGCCCTGGTCGATCGTGCGCTCGTCGTCGATGCAGACCGGCACCATCCGGCTCGGGCCGCCGTCCGGGGGTGCCCAGGACACGTCGGCTACCGACATGCCGTGCCGCGGGTCGAAGAAGCACATCGGGCGCCGCCCGGGCTTGGGCTCGCCGTTCGCGAGAGCTTCGGCGCAGGCCAAACGGTACTGACCCTCAGCGATGTTCCGGCTGACGGCCTGCATGTCCTGGGGGCGGCGGGCCGCGTCCATGGCCGCGGTGCCGCGTTCGTACGCGGCCAGCGCGGCGGCCTGCTCGGCCGCCGCCTCGGGGTTGCTCTGGACGGACACGTCGTTCTGGTGGTCGGTGATCCGGTTATTGAGCGCGAGCAGGTCGTCCTGGGCCGCGGCCCTGGCCTCGGCGAGTTCCCGCTCCCGGCGCTGGCGGCGCGGCCGCCAGACGAACCGCGAGAGGAGCAGGCCGCCCAGCACCACCACGAGCAGGATGACGCCGAGCACGATGAGGACGTTGCGCAGCGTATGAGAAGGCGGACTGGTCGCGGCACCCGAAGAACCCGGGGCTCGCACCTCCTGCTGCACATCGCGCACGAAGTCCTGCAGGGCGGCGAAAACATCCTGATCGTGCTGCCTGACCACGGTGCTGGCGATGTTGGCGGCCGCGCCCGCCGGCAGCACGCCCTCGCTGCCGGCGCCGAAATGCCGCTGCCTGCTATCGAGGAAGCCGACGACGAACTGCTTCTTCTCGCTGCCCAGCGTGCTGAGGATCTGCCGCATCGCGGGGTCGTAGCCGGCCGAGCCGGAAGCCGCGACCACCAGGTAGATGTCGTCGCTGCCGATGGCCTGTTCCAGCTGAGCCTGCTGGCCCTGGGAGATAAGGCTGTGTCCGGCGCCGGTGACGCACACGTGGTGCTTGGCCAGGCAGCCCGCCAGCGTATCGGCCTGGGCCGGAGCGCCGGACAGCCAGATCATCCCGAGCACGCCGAGCACCAGGGCCAGGAGTCGTCTCACGTCACGACCTCCATTCTCCGCCAGGTTCACCCTACGCGCCTCGCGACCCGGCTCTTGTCACCTGACGTCGGCTGACGGAGTGAGGGATCCGGCCGCTGGCAGCAGCCCGGTCCTTGGCATCAGCCGCCAATGCCGTTAGCGCACCTCACGGGCAACCCCGGGATACGGCGGACTGACGCCAAGCGCACCACGAGCGCCACTCGCCGCACGGGCTCGACGCTCACCGCAGAAGGACCCCGCTGGCATGTGCGCGAGCGGATCAAGGTGTTCACCCGCGAAAGCAAGCACCCGCGGATGACGTCGTCACGCTCAAGGCACGCATGGACGAAGTCACCGCCCAGGCGCGGCCGACCGCCGGTGATCTGGACCGCATCCAGGCCGCGCTGGCCGACACGATCGATCACACCCGGAACCTGCTCGGCGCCGACCTCAGCCGGCTCCGGGAGATACAAGAGGCCGAACGAGGGCAGGCTCATTCGCGTCATGATGACCTCGAGCGCCAGCTCGATCAGATAGCCCGCAGGATCGAAGCCACCCTGGACGGGACCTGGGCGCGGATGGCCCAGGACGGGAAGTGGGTCGATCCCGTCGGCCAGCCGCAGCCTGCCTGGCCGCCCCCCACGGGCCCGCCGCGCTACGACTACGGGCTCATCGCCGCCCTGGAGGCGCTGATCGCCGAGAGCGAGCCCGGCTGGCACCAGCTGTACAGCGAACTCGGGCTGACGCCCTACCGACAAGGCATCTCGCCAGCCTCCGCTGAAGCAGTCCCGAAAACTCCGGTGGGGCGGCCATCGGCGTTACCTTTATGTTGCCGGCGGCCCGGAACCGACCTCATGGTGCGCGCGTCTGACTGAGGCCAAACCGGCTCAGTAAAGAAGGTGCAGGATGAACGTGAAACTGCGCATGTACGCCGTGTCCGCGATCGCCATCGCCGCCCTCGCCGGCTGCGGATCGCAGCCCCCCGCCGGCGCGGCCCTTTCCACCCCGACGCGGCCGGCCTGCCCGCCGGGCAGCGCCTACCCGTCGGGCACCTATGCCGCCGTCGACTACATCGACGCCATCCAGCACGATTCCGTCAACTACGACTACCTGCCCAGCGTAAGCATCACGACCTCGCAAGTCGGTGCAGTAGTCACCCGGATCCAGTGCACGATGTCGACCTACCCCGGCACCATCGCGGCCCCGACTCACTGGGCCGACGACACCGCCACGTTCCTGACCGCCGGAACGCCCGTGCACGCGGTCAAGGGGTTCTCTCCGCAATGCCGCCTCGCCGCCTACGTGTCCGGCCATCCCCGTGCATACGTCGCGGTTAAGCAAACGGCGCACGGCCCCGTACCCCGGGCCTGCGCAAAGGTAAATTAAGGCCGGGCGCGAAAAGCACAACTCCGGCGACGCCGGCCGCCCGATGCTGGCGCCGGACCAGGCCGCGTTCTCCGAAATCATCATGATCACCGACGGGATCCAGGTCCTGCCGTCCAGACCAGGAATCCTTCGGCCCGCGCCAGTGTCATTGGACACATGCGCCTGCTGCTTCCCCGGCCGCCCGATCGCCTGCTCATGCGATCGGCCATGCTCCTGACCGGCCTCGTCGGCTTCGGCATCAGCAGCGGCCTGATCCTGCAGGCCAACCTGGGCGTCGACCCCTGGGACGTCTTCCACCAGGGCCTCGCCCGGACCTTCGGCGGGCAGGTCGGCACCTGGGCCATCATCGCCAGCGTCTTCGTCCTGCTGCTGTGGATCCCGCTGCGCGCCCGCCCCGGTCTCGGCACCCTGGCCAACTCCGTCATCGTGGGCCTGTGCATCAACGCCACCGTGTGGCTGGTCCCCGCCCAGCACCACCTGCCCTGGCAGGCCAGCCTGCTCGCCGCCGGCATCGTCCTCAACGGCCTCGCCACCGGCCTCTACATCGGAGCCGGCTTCGGCCCCGGCCCGCGCGACGGCCTGACCACGGCCATCGCCGCCCGCGGCCACCAGATCCGCGTCGTCCGGACCCTCATCGAGGTGACCGTCCTGGCCGCCGGCTGGCTGCTCGGGGGATCGG
Source organism: Streptosporangiaceae bacterium (assembly GCA_025934635.1). Next base: position 7,870 of record JAICWX010000267.1, read on the forward strand.
TCGGCGCCGGGACGGTCCTGTACGCCACCCTGATCGGGCCGATCACGCACCGCACGATCCCGCTCTTCACCCCCAAAACCGAAGGTACCGAACGGGTGGCCGCCCCCTAAATCCTTTGCCGCCGCCCAGCCCCGAGGCCGAAGATGGCCGCTATGACCACGACCCGCCGAGCCGACATGTTCACCGCGGACGGTAAGCCGTCCGACGACGACCCTCGTGAGCACCGGATCCGGCTCGGCGACGAGCGCACCACGCTGGCCGAATCCCTGCGCTGCCTGCGCCTCACCCTCGAGCTGAAGTGCGAAGGCCTCGACGCGGAGGCCATGGCCCGCCGGTCGGTCGAGCCGTCCACGCTGTCGCTGCTGGGCCTGGTCCGGCACCTGGCCGAAATCGAGCGCGCGACCTTCCGGGTCCTGATGGCCGGCCAGGACGCCCCCCGCCTGTTCACCTCGCCCGCCGACCGCGACGGCGACTTCGACGGCGCCGTCCCCGACCCCCGGGTCGTCGCCGAGGCGTGGGACGCCTGGCGCACGGAAGTGGACTTCGCCACCCAGTTCGTCGCCGCGGCCCCCAGCCTCGGCATCACCGCCGACGATCCCGCCAACCAGCACGGCAGCGGCGGCGGCGCCATGTCCCTGCGCGAGATCCTGACCGACATGATCGGGGAATACGCCCGCCACCTGGGCCACGCCGACCTGCTCCGCGAGCGCATCGACGGCCGCCTGGGCCAGTAACCCCGGAAGCCAGGGTGGGGACCGTGGCGCTCCTGGACCTGACGCGAGCCGACGACGGAGCTGCCACCCGCGTCGTGCCCGAGCGCTGACGGCTACTGGCGGGCGCTGCGCGGCCGGTACTTGATGAAGGCGATGCAGGCGACGGCCACCAGCAGCCACGGCGAGAACAGGATGTGGATGAAGAAGCCGAGGACGGCGACGGCCACGATGGCGGCGAGGACGAGGGCGAGGAGGGCGGACATGGTGATCAATCTCCTGTGCTGCTGGGCGGTTGCTTTCTTGCTTCAAGCCTGCCGCCGCCAGCCCCTCCCGTCGATCGGGATCACCCCCGGATCCCACCCTGGTCCACCCCCTGAGCGACCTTAGGGTTATCCCTACCCCAGCCCGCATCCCGCTCCCCGCAACGGCATCGATGCCCCATCGATGCCGCCAGGACGACATTGATGCTCCATCGATGCCGTCAGCCGCGCCCGCGCGCTCGCGATCCAGGCCTTCCAGACTGACCGTTAGAAAGCTCCCGCTAGCTTACAGTTGCGATATAAGCTCTTCGTATGCCTGCGACCCCATTAGGTGACGGCCGCGAAAGAAGGTGCGGCGCGATGGACAGCCAGCGGCCCCCTGCCGAGGTGCCAGTCGAGCGTGAGGAGCTGGTGTCCCAGGACATGCACCTGATTGCGGACCTGCTCGGCCGGCTCTACGTCGAGCACGCCGCCCTGTTCCGCTGTGAGGATCCGGCCCGGGTCGACGGCGAGGTGCACTCGGCCTCGGTTGCCGGGCTGAAGGCGGGCCTGCTCCGTTACGGCGGCTTCGATTACGACGCCATCATGGAGCCCGCGGACGCGCCGACCGCGGTCACGGTCACCCACGGCTCCGGGAGCGTCACCGCGGCGGGGGAAGAGCATTGCTTCGCCGTCGGCGGAGCGTTCATGGTGTCCGCCAATCTGCCGTCCGTGGCCGTCCAGATCGATGCCGGGTTCGCGCTGCTGCGGGTTCCCTGGCCGGTGGCGGGATCCCTGGCCGAGGAACGGACCAGTCTGCCCGCGACGGACCTGCGATTCGACGCGATGGCGCCCGTCTCGGCGGGACGTGAGGCCATGTGGGCTAGCACGGCCAAGTTCGTCTGCGCTGAGCTGGTCGCCTCCGGGCGGACCGGGATCAGCCCGCTGATGGCCCACGAGCTCACCCGGATGGCGGCCGCGGCGATGCTGGAGACCTTCCCGAATACCGCCATGACCATGCAGTATGCCGCTGGCCCGGGCTGGGTGCCGTTGGCTATCGTGCGCCGCGCGGCCGCGTTCATCGAAGCGCACGCGGATCAGCCGGTCGCCCTGGCCGACGTCGCCGCGGCGGCCGGGACGACCGGCCGGGCGCTGCAGGACGCGTTCCGCCGCTACTACGACACCACCCCGGTGGGATACCTGCGGACGGTCCGGCTGGAGCGTGCGTACACCGAGCTGCAGAACGCCGACGTGACCACGGGGGTGACCGTCACCACGGTGGCCCGCCGCTGGGGGTGGACCAGCCCGGGCCAGTTCGCCGTGGCCTACCAGCGCCGGTTCGGTGAGCCCCCTGGCCGGACATTGCGCACCTGATCCCAGCACCGCCCGGAAGGAGGTGGCGATGGCTACGACAGTCCCTGACCTGTATAGGAACGAGTTCACCACCGATGACCTGGCGCAGGCCCGCGAGTTCCTGGACCGGACCTATGGCGGCCGGCTGCTGACGGCCAGCGTCCCGGCCGGGAGCCCGGTCCTGACCGTCAGCCATACGAAAACGGCAGCGTTCGCGGTCAGCGACGTGGCGCTGCCCGCCGACCTGACGTTCGCTGTCGACCCGCTGGATCAGTTGATCATCAGCACGGTGACCCGGGGTGCCGTGCAAGTCGAGCGCGGTCAGGACATCGACCGCTACGGGGCCGGCGACGTGCTCATCGGCAGCATCCACCACGGCCTCACCGTCCGCACCTACGGCCTGAGCGACCATAACGTGATGTTGCCCCTCAGCCTGCTCCACGCCGTGGCCGGGACCGAGCCGGGGGATTCCGCCCCGTTGCGCTTCCTGTCTTCCCGCCCGGCCAGCCCGGCCGCCCGGGCCCAGTGGACCGCCGTCACCCGGTACGTCGAGGACCTGCTCGCCAATCCCGACGCTGCCCTCAGCCCGCTCGTCGTCACCAGCGCCGCCCGGCTGCTGGCCGCCACCGCGCTGACCGTGTTCCCCAATACCGTGTTCCCCGGCACCACGCTCGAACCGGATCCCCGCGGCCGCCGCGACGCGTCCACCGCGACCGTGCGGCGGGCCACCGGGACCGTGCGGCGCGCCACCCCGACCCTGCGGCGTGCCATCGCGTTCATCGACGAGCATCCCGACCGGGACATCGCCGTGACCGACATCGCCGCCGCGGCCTGCGTCACCGTCCGCGCCCTGCAGATGGCGTTCCGCCGCGAGCTGGACACCACCCCGATGGCGTACTTGCGCACGGTCCGGCTCGCCCGCGCCCATCGCGAGCTCCTGGACGTCGGTCCTGGCCAGGAAACCGTCACCGCCGTGGCCTATCGGTGGGGGTTCTCCAGTGCCAGCCGGTTCAGCGCCTATTACCGCGAAACCTACGGCGTCACCCCGAAGCAAACGCTGGGATACAGCTAACTTAGGCAGGCAGCGTCTCCCGCTTCCGCACGCTGCCGTCGGCCATGACGTCGCCGCCATCGCAGCACCACTGCACCCGCCCGCCCTCGAACTGCTCGTTGTACAGCTCGGCGTACAGGCCGCGCCGCCCGAGCAGCTCCCGGTGCGTTCCCGACTCCACCACGCTGCCGCCGTCGATGACGTTGATCACGTCGGCGTTGACGATGGTGGACAGCCGGTGCGCGATCGCGATCGTGGTCCGCGACCCCATCAGCGCGTCGAGCGCCTTCTGCACCTCCCGCTCGCTGGCCGTGTCC
>JAICWX010000338.1 GCA_025934635.1 Streptosporangiaceae bacterium
CGCTAATCGTCGTTAACCGGGGTGGGCCTGGTGGCCGGGACCCCCGCCGCCCCGGTTTTCACGCCGTCCGGGGGCTTGCCGTGGCTGGTGATGGGGCGGGTGCGGGGGGTGAGGTTAGCTGGCGGCGCGTTGCGTTTCTCGTCCTGGCCCGCGGGCGGTAGGTTGCTTCCGTGAGTGTTATCCAGGACCGGCGGCGAAGCCGGGCGGCGACGGGACACCTGCCCGGAGGAGGAACGTGACGGAAGACACCGCCGCGACGACAGCCGTGCCGGGTCAGCGGGATCCGGCCACCGCGAGTCGCGAGACGACGCAAGACCACGTGACGGTCTGCATGCCGGCCGAGGGCGCCTACCTGTCCGTGCTGCGGACGGCGACGGCGGGCCTGGCGGCCAGGCTCGACTTCACGCTGGACGAGATCGAGGACCTGCGCATCGCCGTGGACGAGGCCTGCGCGATGCTGCTCTCGCAGGCGATCCCGGGCACCAACCTGGCCTGCGCCTTCGACCTCGGCGCCGAGGACATGACGATCACGGTCTCGGTGACCGCGGCCGAGCCGCAGCTGCCCGCCCGGGACACCTTCGCCTGGACCGTGCTCTCCGCCCTGGCCGGGACCGTCGACTCCCGGCTCGGGGACGACGACCAGGTGGCCATCGTGCTGTGCAAGCACCGGGAGAACCTGGCCCCCGGGCACTCGGGTTCGAGGTCCGGGTGAGTAGCGAGTTCGAGGTCCAGGTGACCGACGAACCCGAGGTCCAGGTGACCGACGATCCCGAGGTCGCCCAGGCCACCGCGGAGACCGCGCGCATCGAGCGCGGATCGCCGGACCGGGCGCGGGCGCGGGAGCTGTTCCTGCGCCTGTCCCAGCTTCCGTCCGATGATCCCGAACGGATCCGGATCAGGGGCATTCTCGTCGAGCTGCACCTGCCGCTGGTCGAGTACCTGGCCCGCCGGTTCCGCAATCGCGGCGAATGGCTCGACGACCTGACCCAGGTCGCCACGATCGGGCTGATCAAGTCCATCGACCGGTTCGACCTGGAGCGCGGGGTGGAGTTCTCCACCTACGCCACGCCCACCATCGTGGGCGAGATCAAGCGGCACTTCCGGGACAAGGGCTGGGCGGTCCGGGTGCCGCGCCGCCTGCAGGAGCTCAAGCTCTCGCTGACCAAGGCCGTCGGCGACCTGGCCCAGCGCGAGGGCCGCGCGCCGACGGTCTCCGAGCTCGCGGCCCACCTCCAGATGACCGAGGAAGAGGTGCTGGAGGGCCTGGAGTCGGCCAACGCCTACTCCACCGTCTCGCTGGACGCGCCGGACTCGGGCGACGAGGACGCCCCCGCCGTCTCCGACTCGCTCGGCATGGTGGACGACGCCCTGGAGGGCGTGGAGTACCGCGAATCGCTCAAGCCGCTGCTGGAGCAGCTGCCGCCGCGCGAGAAGAAGATCCTGCTGCTGCGCTTCTTCGGCAACATGACCCAGTCGCAGATCGCGGCCGAGCTCGGCATCTCCCAGATGCACGTATCCCGGCTGCTGGCCCGGACCCTGGCCCAGCTCCGCGACGGCCTGACCACCGACGACTGACGCCCGCCTGCCTCCGCCTCAGGCGGCGTCGGTTAGGGCTGGGGGGGACGGGGGCGGTTGAGGGCGCGGAGACTGGCGGGGGTGAAGATGGGGGCTAGGGTGGCGGCTGCGACGATGAGCATGGGGATGGCCCATTCGTAGCGGTGGCCGGCGAGCAGGAAGACGGCCCAGATGCCGATGGCCAGCTGGGTCATGACGACGGGGGTGCGGCTCCAGGGCTGGACCCGGTACAGGCCCCGGGCGAAGGCCGCGAACAGGCCGGCCGTTCCTACCGCGATGAGCGTCAGCGCGATGCCGCTGCCTCGCTCGTAGGACTGCCCCTGCACGGTGGCGGCGGCGGCGAAGCCGGCCGCGATGAGCATGCCGACGGCCTCGAGAGCCTGGCCGGCCGCGGCCAGGCGGAGCTCACGGGGCGGGGCGGGTTTCGCAGCCGGTGTACTGGCGGCCTGGGCTTTGGCGGCCTGGGCTTTGGCAGCCTGGGCTTTGGCAGCCTGGGCTTTGGCGGCCTGGGAGGTGGCTGACCGGGCCTTGATGGCTTGGGTCTTGGCCGACTGAGCCTGGGCCGACTGGGCCTGGGCTCGCGTCTTGGCCGGTCGCGTCGCCATGTCGTGTCACCCGTCCGTGATCTTTAGGGGTCGCGCAGGCTTCCAGCTTAGGCGGCCGTTAACCTAGGCGGGGTGCGGGGACTGCTGATCGTCAACCGGAACGCCACCTCGATGACGGGGACCGTCGCCGACCTGGCGGCCCGCTCGCTGGCCGGCCTGGTGGACCTGGATACCGAGCGGACGCAGTACCGCGGCCATGCGCGTGACCTGGCCGCGGCGACCGACGCTGACCTCATCATCGTGCACGGCGGCGACGGCTCCATCAACGAGGTGGTCAACGGCGTCATGAGCCGCGCCCGCCTTGACGGGCCCCGCCTTGACGGGCCCGGTGCTGACGGGCGGGGGCAGCCGCTGATCGCGGTCATTCCCGGCGGCGGGGCCAACGTGCTGGCCCGCAGCCTGGGGCTGCCGGTCGACGCGGCCGCGGCGCTGCGGCAGCTGCGGGAGGCCCTGGCGGCGGGCCGCTACCGGACGATCGGGCTCGGGCTGGCCGGGGACCGCTACTTCACGTTCAGCGCCGGCCTGGGCTGGGACGCCGAGGTAGTGGGGGAAGTCGACCGGCAGCGTGCCGAAGGACACAAAGAAAGCGCGACGCTGTTCCTGCGGACGATGGTCCGCACCTACTATCGCAGCACCGACCGGCGGCGGCCGGCCCTGACGATGGAGCGCGACGGCGAGCCGCCGGTCAGCGACCTGTTCATGACGATCATCACCAACCGGTCGCCGTGGACCTACCTGAACAGCCGCGCGGTGCTGCCCGTTCCCCGGCCGGACTTCAGCTCGGGCCTGGACGTGCTGGCGCTGCGCCGGATCCGGCTGCCGAGGATCGTCAGCGCGGTCGGCCAGATGCTGTACATCAGGAGCCGTCCGCCGCGCGGCCGGGACCTACTCACTGTCCTAGGGTCGGAGACCCTCACCGTGCGCGCGTCCCGGCCGATCGCCTTTCAGGTCGACGGGGAATACCTGGGCGAAACGGAGACGGTGAAATTCCAGTTCGTGCCGCATTCGCTTCGTGTCGTGGCGTGATCTCAGCAGGCGTTCCGTGGCCCTCCGGAAGCTGATTGACACGGCGCGAGCAAAATGTGATCGATCTGACATTAAATTCGGCTGAAGGGGCGCCGTGGCCTCTTGCGCTCGCCAACCGGCGTTGAGAGGCTTGACGTGATGCCTGGTGCGGGGGCATTTCGCACGTGTCATCAGCTCGGATGAACTCTGCAGCTCGGTGACGGCGGCGATGCCTTCGGAGGCACGGCCGGATCGCTTGCGGACCGGCCGGGTCAACACCCGGTGTCAAAGTGGCCCCACCTAAAACTCGGGGCGACGATAAAAACGGCAAAGCTCGTGAAAAGCTTCACAAGCTGCAGATAGACGTGCATACCGGGCACATCCGCTAGCGCCCGGCCGCCGAGAAGGAGTGGACATCATGGACTGGCGCCACGAAGCCGCCTGCCGTGAGGTGGACCCTGAACTGTTCTTTCCCATCGGGAACAGCGGTCCGGCACTGCTCCAGATCGACGAAGCGAAACAGGTATGCCGCCGCTGCACCGTGGTGGAGGAGTGCCTGCGCTGGGCGATCGAGTCCGGGCAGGACGCCGGCGTCTGGGGCGGCCTGAGCGAGGACGAGCGACGCGCCGTCAAGCGCCGGACGATCAGGCTGCGGGCCCGCGCGCACGTGTGACAAAGGCCGGACGACCGGGCCGCGCGCCGGCCTGGCGAGCAGCCGGCGTCCGGCAGCGGGATGACGTGCCCGTGTTCACCGTCCGTTTAACCTGGATTAAGAAAGCGCCTCGCGGCCCCGGCCGGCGGATCGAACGGCCGGCCGACTAACGCTCCGTGGATTCACGGTCGGCGGATTCATGGCCGGCCGGCTCGTGGCCGACGGGGACATCCACCACCGCTTCGGTACCGCCACCCGGCCGCGGCGTGATCCGCAGCCGCCCGCCGAGTTCCCCGACCACCAGCGTGCGGACGATCTGCAGGCCGAGGCTGGTGGCGGTTTCCAGGTCGAATCCCTCGGGCAGGCCCACGCCGCTGTCCGCCACCGTCACCGTCAGCCGGTCGGGCTCCCGGACCACCACGACCTCGAGCAGTCCCCGCTCGCGGGCCGCCCGCGGGTCGGTGAAGCCGTGCTGGAGGGCGTTCTGCAGGAGTTCGGTCAGGACCATGGCGACCGGCGTGGCCACGGCCGCGGGGAGCTGGCCGAACGACCCGATGATCTTCGGGACCACCCGGACCTCGGCCGTCGACACCTCCCCCGCCATCATGGCGACCCGGTCGGCGATGTCGTCGAAGTCGACGACCTCCTCCGGGGCGTGGGACAGCGTCTCGTGCACGACCGCGATCGACCCGACCCGGCGGACCGCCTCGTCGAGCGCGGCGCGCGCCTCCGGCGCGCGGAGCCGCCGGGACTGCAGCCGGAGCAGGGCGGCCACCGTCTGCAGGTTGTTCTTCACCCGGTGGTGGATTTCCCTGATGGTGGCGTCCTTGGTCATCAGCTCGCGCTCGCGGCGGCGGAGCTCGGTGACGTCCCGGACCAGGATCAGGGCGCCGGTCCGGCTGCCGCCCACGATCAGCGGGATCGAGCGCAGCTGGACCACCGAGCCGTTGCCGTCCACCTCGGCCTCGCGGGGCGCCCGGCCCGCGGCCACCACCATCAGCGACTCGTCCAGCGGCTCGTCGGAGGCGCACAGGCCGGCCGTGACCACGCTGAGCTCGGCGCCGATCAGGTCGGCGGCCAGCCCGAGGCGGCGGTAGGCCGACTGCGCGTTCGGGCTGGCGTAGGTGACCTTGCCCGACTTGCCCAGCCGCAGCAGGCCGTCGCCGACCCGGGGCGACCGGACCAGCATCGCGTCGGCGCCGGGGACCGGGAACGTGCCCTCGGCCACCATCCGGGCCAGGTCGTCGGCCCCTTGCAGGTAGGTGAGCTCGAGCCGGCTCGGGGTGCGGGCCGAGTTCAGGTTGGTGCACCGCTCGATGACGGCGATCACCCGGTGCGCCCGGGTCACCGGGATGCCTTCGGTCCGCACCGGGACGCCGTTGGTCCAGTCCGGGTCGCTCTCCCGCCAGATGCGCCGCTCGTCCCTGGCCACGTCGAGCAGGCGCTGGTCCTCCGGCCCGGCGAAGGTGCCGACCACGTCGTCGTGCAGCGAGGTGGGCCCGGTGGTGGGACGCATCTGGGCGACCGCCAGCCAGCCGGTACCGTCCTTGGCCGGCGCCCACAGGATCAGGTCGGCGAAGGACAGGTCGGCGAGCAGCTGCCAGTCCGACACCAGCGAGTGCAGGTGCTCGACGTCGGCGTCGGCCAGGCTGGTATGACTCCTGGCCAGGTCGTTCAGGGTGGGCACAGCACCATCATCGCATCCGGGACTGAGATCATTCCCGGATGCGCGATCCATCACATCCACTGGAGCTCCTCCGCCAGGCGGCGGACGGGCGATCCCGGGCCGGGATACGGCGCGGCCTGGTGCCCCGCCCGGCCGGCCCCGACGGGCTTATCGACCTGGCCTCGAACGACTACCTCGGGCTGTGCCGGGACAAGCGGCTCGCCGCCGCCGCGGTCGAGGCGGCCTGGGAGTGGGGCACCGGGTCGACCGGCTCCCGCCTGGTCACCGGGACGACCGCGCTGCACGCCCGGCTGGAGGCGCGGCTGGCCGAGTTCGCCGGCGCGCCGGCCGCGCTGGTGTTCTCGTCGGGCTACCTGGCCAACCTGACCGTGCTCACCGCGCTGGCCGCGGCCCTGGACGGCACGGGCGGGGGCGGGGTCCTGATCGTCTCGGACGCGGGCAACCACGCCTCGCTGATCGACGCGTGCCGGCTGGCCCGTGGCGCTGGTGTCCGGGTCGAGGTGACGCCGCATCGCGACGTGGAGGCGGTGCGGCGGGCGCTGGTTTCCCGGGACGAGGCGGCGGCCATCGTGGTCAGCGACGCGGTGTTCTCCGTCGACGGCGGTCAGGCGCCGGTGGCCGAGCTGCACGCCGTGGCCCGGGACCACGGGGCGCTGCTGGTGGTTGACGAGGCCCACTCGTTCGGTGTGATTGGTCCGGGGGGGCGCGGTACGGCGGCGGCGGCCGGGATCGGCGCCGAGCCGGACCTGATCCGCACCGTCACCTTGTCCAAGGCGCTGGCCGGCCAGGGCGGCGCGGTGCTGGCGGGGCCGGAGGTGATCGCCACGCTGGTGGACACCGGGCGCGGGTTCATCTTCGACACCGGCCTGGCACCGCCGTGCGCGGGCGCGGCCCTGGCCGCCCTGGACGTGATCGCGGCCGAGCCGGAGCTCGGCGCCCGGGCCCGGGCGGCCGCGGCCCGGCTGGCCGGAATCGCCGCCGGCCTGGGCCTGTCCGTGCGGCCGCCGGACGCCGCCGTGCTCGCGGTCGTCATCGGTGACGCGGCGCGGGCGGCGCAGGCCCAGCGGATCTGCGCCGCCCACGGCGTGCGGGCCGGCTGCTTCCGGCCGCCGTCGGTCCCGGTCGGCCAGGCGTGCCTGCGGCTGGCGGCCCGGGCGAGCCTGACGGAAAGCGACTTCGCGGCGGCAGTGCGCGCGCTGGCCGCGGTGCGAGACCATGGAGATAGTTGACGTTCACCTCTTATTAAGGCGAAGATTCCGGATGACCGCTTCTCTGCTGCCGGCCGGTGACCCGCCCGGAATCCCCGGTGCGGGCGTGCCGCCCCGGCTGCCCAAGTACTACCAGGTGAAGCGCCAGCTGCTCGAGCTCACGGCCGCGCTGGACGCGGGCAGCCCGGTACCGCCGGAGCGGGAGCTCGCGCGGTCGTACGGAACCTCGCGGACCACGGTCAGGCAGGCGCTGGCCGAGCTCGTCATCGAGGGCCGGCTCCTGCGCATGCAGGGCAAGGGCACCTTCGTGGCCAAGCCCAAGGTGGCCCAGCCGCTCGAGCTGGCCAGCTACACCGAGGGCATGCGCGCGCACGGCCTGCACCCGCAGACCAAGATCCTCGACATCGGCTACGTCGCTTCGGACGAGCCGCTCGCCGAGCTGCTCGGCATCCGCCCGGGCGGCCGCGTGCTGCGCATCCACCGGCTGCGGCTGGCCGACGGCGAGCCGATGTCGATCGACACCTCGCACCTGCCCGCCCGGCGCTTCCCCGGCCTGCGCAAGCAGCTGGAACGGCACCGGTCGCTGTACGAGACGCTGCAGGCGGCCTACGGCATCGAGCTGGCCGAGGCGGAGGAGACGATCGAGACGGTGCTGGCCGACCCGCACGACGCCCAGCTGCTGGAGGTGGACCCCGGGCTGCCGCTGCTGCTGCTGTCACGGCACGCTTATGACGTCACCGGGGAGCCGGTCGAGTGGGCGCAGTCATGGTACCGGGGGGACCGGTACAAGTTCGTGACGAGGCTGCGCCGGTGACGGTTTCGGGGGCCTCGCCGGTCCTGGTGGTCAGCGGGACCGGGACCGAGGTCGGCAAGACGGTGGTGACCGCGGCGGTCGCGGCCCTGGCGGCGGGGCGCGGTGAGCGGGTGGCGGTGGTCAAGCCCGTCCAGACCGGCGAGCCGCCCGGCGCCGCCGGTGACCTGGAGGTGGTCCGGCGGCTGGCGGGGGTGACCCGGACCCGTGAGCTGGCCCGGTTCGGTGACCCGCTGTCCCCCGAGGCGGCCGCCCGGGCCGCCGGCCGGCCACCGCTGGACCTGGCCGAGGCCGCCGTCGTGATCAAGCAGCTGCAGGCCGAGGCGGACCTGGTCCTGGTCGAGGGCGCGGGCGGGCTGCTGGTGCGCTACGACCCGGCGGGGGCCACGATCGCGGACCTGGCCGCCATGCTGGGGGCGCCGGTCCTGGTGGTCACCACGCCCGGGCTCGGTACCCTCAACCACACGGCGCTGACGGTGGAGGCGCTGGGCGCGCGGCGGCTGACGCTGGCCGGGCTGGTCATCGGCTCCTGGCCGGCCGCGCCGGGGCTGGCCGAGCGGGCCAACCTCACCGACCTGGCCGTCATTGCGGGACGGCCGCTGGCCGGGGCGATGCCGGCCGGTGCCGGGCGGCTGGAGCGAGCGGCCTTCCTGGCCGCGGCGCGCGCCGGGCTCGGCCCGGGACTCGGCGGCACGTTCCGCGGGGCCGGCTGACCTGGGCGGGTAGCTGGCCTGGGCGGGCGGCTGGCCTGGGCGGGCGGCTGAGGGGTTCGCCTACTGGTGCGCGATCTGGTTCCGACCTCAGTACACGCATCCGCACCACGGTTCGCACCCGTTACAGCCTCAGGATCTCCCCCGCCTCCGGCAACGACATTGATGCTCCATCCATGTCGTGATCGCGACATTGATGCTCCATCCATGTCGTCAGCCGCGCTGCCGGGGATGTGGCGGAGTGAGGTCAGGGGTACTACGGATATGTCCGGCGACTCGTGGTGCCCTGGGTGCTGGGGCGGCTTCCCCCGGGGGCGCTCGGCCGGGTGCCCTTGGGTGCTGGGATGGCTTCCCGGGGCGCTCGGCCGGGTGCCCTTGGGTGCTGGGCGGCTTCCCCGGGGGTGCTCGGCGGAGGAGAACTTGCTCTGCGGGGGCGAATTACTGGGATTGTCATTGGACGAGAGAATAAGGATGGTTGACCGGGACTGGGCTTAGCTGAGCTGGGCAATGACTAGTGGCGAAGGGCTGGTGATTTGGCAACAAGTTCCTATCGTTGGCGTCAGGGCATTGCCGATTCCCGGTCGCGGGCGGACCATATATGCAACCAGTGTGATGCCAGTCACTGTGAGAGGTTGCCTCCGCCGGACGAGAGGGAAACATGACCCAGCCACCTGCTGCACGGACCCCCGCTGGCTCCCGGTCCCCGTACGCCGCCCATCCCGTCATCACGGCGGTCATCGCCGTCCTGATCTTCGCCTCGGTCTTCTTCTCGCTGTACGTGCCGCTCTACGCCAGCGCCACGCCGAAGGTCGGCGACTTTCCGTTCTTCTACTTCTTCCTGCTCATCTACATGCCGGTGGTGGGCATCGTGCTCGGGATCGTCCTGTTCTTGCAGAACCTGCTGCGAGCACCCGCTGGCGCTGGCGGACCGGGCGCTGGCGGACCGGGCGCTGGCGGACCGGGCGCTAGCGGACCGGGCGCTAGCGGACCGGGCGCTGGCCG
>JAICWX010000577.1 GCA_025934635.1 Streptosporangiaceae bacterium
ACCAGCATTCTTCTGAAGCGCTGACCGATAGTGACTTACCGCTGCTTCAGCAGGAATAGCTTGCTTTTTCAGCTCCAGACTAAGCCGAGTCTCCGGCTCGTGTTGACGCGATCGGCGGACTTGTTACCAGAGGTTGTGACGTAGTTATTCACGTGGGTTGATCGCTTGCCGGTGAGTGAGTGGGCTTGCGCCCGGCGGCTGGGCCGGGCGTGGTAGCTGGCGACACGCCGGGGCGGGTTGTTGATCAGCTGGCCGGAATGGTGATCATTGCCAGTTGTGCCCGCTGTGCCCTCCGCTGAGGAGCTATCCGCTCTGCCGGCCGCTGAGCTGGCGGTGCGGCTGGCGGAGGCATACCGGCTGATCGGTGAGCTGACCGGGCAGGCCGGGCGGCTGACTGCGCAGGCGGAGCGCTTGTCGGCCCGGGTGGAGGAGCTGGAGCGGCAGGCCCGCAGGGACTCGTCCACGTCTTCGCGTCCGCCTTCTTCCGATAGCCCGTATAAGAAGAAGGGCGGGGACCGGTCGCTGCGCGAGCGCGGGAAACGGCGGCCGGGAAAGCAGCCGGGTGCCCCCGGGGTGACGATGAGCCTGGTCGATGACCCGGATGAGTCCATTGCGTGCCCGCCGGCGGCGTGCTGCGGGTGCGGCGCGGACCTGGCCGGGGCGCCGGTCCTGGCGCAGCGCCGGCACCAGGTCACCGACATCTCCCCGGCGCCGGCGCCGAGGGTCACGGAGTACGTGGCGCAGGCGAAGGAGTGCGCCGGGTGCGGGGCGGTCACCCCCGGCGTGCTGCCCGCGCACGTGCGGGCGCGGGCCAGCTACGGGCCGGAGACCTGCGCGCAGGCCGCGAACCTGGTCAGCGGCCACTACATCCCCGTTCACCGGGCGACGCTGCTGCTGGGCCAGATGGCCGGCGTCGCGGTTTCCACGGGGTGGATGGCCGGGATCCGCGGCCGGGCCGCCGCCCTGGTGGAGGCCAGCGGGTTCATGGCGCACCTGCGGGAGCTGCTGAAAGCCGCCCCGGCGGTGCACGCTGATGAGACCCCGGCCCGCGCGGCCGGCGGGACCCGGTACCTGCACCTGGCCTGCACCCGGTACCTGACCTGCCTGCACACCGGTGACCGGTCAGCGGACGCGATCGACGCCGGCGGGGTGCTGCCCGGCTACGAGGGCGTGATCGTCCGCGACGGCTACGCCGGGTACGGGCACCTCACCGATGCGCTGCACGCCTGGTGCGGAGTCCATCTGCTCAGGGACCTGAAGGGCCTGTACGACTTCGAGCCCGCGAAGCAGGAATGGGCATCCCAGATGGCCGCCCTGCTGATCGAGGCCCGCGACGCCGCCGCGGCCGCCCGCCAGGCCGGCCAGTCCGCGCTCGGCACAGCGGTCCTGGCCGGCCTGGTCACCCGCTACCGGGCGCTGGCCACTGCGGGCCTGGCCGCGAATCTTTACCGTCGCACCGCCACCGCGAAGGACGCCCGCCGCCTCGCCCGCCGCTTCCTCCGCTTCGAGGACATGATCCTGCGGTTCGCCACCCGCCCCGACCTGGACATCTTCTCCAACAACGAAGCTGAGCGGACCATCCGGCCCGCCAAGGTCCAGCAGCGCAGCTCCGGAGGATGCTGGCGGACCCTCACCGGACTCGCCGAGTTCGCCTTAGTCCAGTCCTACCTGTCCACCGCCGCGAAATGGGGCATCAGCAAGCTCGACGCCCTCCGCGACCTGTTCAACGGCCACGCCTGGCTGCCGCCCAGCCTCGAACCAGCCTGACCACAAGCCAGATCACCGCATACCGTTGACGCTTGGTGAATAGCTACATGTCGCTGGGCAGCGTGATGGGCTGGAATTGCGTAGTTCTCATGTGCTGGTTCCTTAGACGTGTCTACGGGAGTCCGTATGCCTGGAAGTATGCCCAGACCCACGGGACTGGTGCCGAGGTTTGCTCTCCTGCCCAGGTCATCTGTCCGTTAGCGCTGGCAGCGCGCCAGCTAGCGATCATGTCCCTGGTGACCTGGCTTACGGCACTGAAATGGCTGGTGGGTGAAGCGCGGATGGCTGCGATCAGCTGGCCAATAAGGTCGTCGGTGAAGATGCTCGCGGGGATATCGACCGCGGTTGCGACCACGTGACGGGCGCCGGCTCGGAGGCAGGCTGCGGTGAGTCCGAGGGACTCGCCGCCGACATGCCCGCGTATGCCCGTGGAAGAGCAGCAGCCAAGTAGCACATGGCTGGTCAGGCCAAGGATGGGCGCTCCGGTTGCCTGGTCAGTGGCGGTTAGCAGCGCAGCGGGCATGCACCCGTCGGTGAGTAGGATCCCTGACCGGTTCGGGTCATCATGCGCGGGCCGCACCGCGGGCGCCTCGTCGACGGGTACGTCCAGGGACGACGCATAGTGTCCCCGGAAGACAGACAGCCCCCATCGTCCGGGGGGCGTCTGTGACAGGAACTGGAGTAGCGCCGCGCCGGTGGCCGGCGCTACTCGGGGGTGCGCGGCGGCCTGAGCGGGTGATCCCAGGCAGGTCTCAGCGGGCCTGGGCGTCGGCGGATGCTGGTCTTCGGGGAAGTAGTCGCAGGAAAGGACGAGTGGAAGGCTGCCGATGGCACCGCGGGCGGGTGGCCTTGCGCCGGCCAGCGCCGTGAGGGACGGCAGGAACCGCAACTCGTAGGCTTCCGCCAGCCGAGCGGACCGGCCTGCTAGTGGGAGGATGGGCCAGGGGACGCTAGCCAGGTCCGGCGCCACCGACAGCAGGAGCACGCCGGAGCCTGGTTTTCGGGGACGCCGGAGTTTGTCCGGCAGGAGGCGTCCTAGTGGCCCGGTGACTGCGTGTTCCGCGGCGCTGTCACACAGCCGGAGATCGGGTTCGTCATCCTGGCCGGGCGGGAGGCTAGTCAGGCGACGGCAGCTTTCGAGCGCATGGTCGATGTCCTCGCCGCGCCTGACCGTGATCATCCCTCCGTCGTGCTGATCGTGGCCGGCCAGTGTCCAGAAGACCCTGCGCTGTTCCATCCAGGTGGAATACCAGTAGGCCGGGCAGTCAGGGCTGACCGTTCCTGTCAGCTGCTCTGCATCCACCGGATGACGGCGAGCGGGCTTGTATGTCAGGCGGGCAGACAGGCGCTGCCGGGTTTCCGCCAGCGCGCACTGACCTCCAACGAAGACATCGGCCGGAGGGCGCAGCGGCATGCCCTGCTCGCCGAAGCAGTCGTTCAGCGGATGGCTGAAAGGCGGCCGGACCTGCAGCGATCGTCCGTCTGGCGACGGAACGGACGGCACGGCCGATTCCTGCACGAGATGCGCCTGGTCATCTGCTGAAGACCGCAGCATGCGGTCCACGTCACCGTGACTGCCTTGCATGTCGGCCGAGGACTGCAGTCGGCACGACTCGATCAGCTCGGTTAGCAGCCGGCTGTCGCCTACTGCCACTGCGGCCTGCATCGCCACGCGGCGTGCCGTGCTGTAAGAGT
>JAICWX010000558.1 GCA_025934635.1 Streptosporangiaceae bacterium
CCATGACCCAGTCCGCCCTGGCCAGCCTGCTGGAGGACGGCACGGTTGACCGGCACCTGCGCCGGGCGGGCCGGATCTACAGCCAGCGCTACCAGCTCGTGCGAGCGGCTCTCGCCGGGCCGCTGAGCCCGTGGCTCAGCGGCCTGCCCGCCCAGGCCGGCCTGCACCTCACCGCGCTGCTAGGCCGCCAGGACGACGAGGATCAGGTGGTGGCCGCCGCGGCCGCCCGCGGCATCGCGCTCACCGGGCTGAGCCAGCACTTCCACGGCGGTCCCGCCCGGCCCGGCATCGTCATCGGCTTCGGCGTGATCGACACCGCCGACCTCCCGGCGGCCCTTGACGAACTCCGCGGCGCGGTCAGCGGCCGGTGAACTTGGTCTGGTCGTTTTGACAGTTCTTGGATCTCGACGCCGGTCCATAGCGTCGGTACCGTGGCCAGCCTGCGGATCAACGACGGGAGCGACCATCGAGTACTTCGGGCCGGATGGGCAGATAATCGAAACCGTGACCGCGGCCACCCAGCGCGCGATCTACCTGGACTGGTGCCAGCGGGAAGGCGTCACTCCCGACCCGCAGATCCTCGGCTGAGTCCCGCCAGCAGCTCCGACACGATCAGGAGGCAAGTCTCGATGAACAGCCCGGACAGCACAATGCGCGCCATGCGCGCCTCGGCCAGTGACCCGGCCACCCTTACCCTGGACGACGTGCCTATCCCGGCCGCCGGACCGGGCGAGGTCCTGGTGCGGGTGGCGGCGACCGCGGTTACCGCCCAGGAGCTGACCTGGCCGGAACAATGGCCCGTGATCCCCTGCCACGACCTGTCCGGCGTCGTGGCCGGCTCGGGTCCCGGCGGCACGGACTGGGCGGACGGCACGGAGGTGTTCGGCCTGGTCGGCTTCGATCGCCCCGGCGCCGCCGCCGGGTACGTGACCATCCCCGCCGCCGACCTGGCCGCCAAGCCGGCCGCCATCGATCACGTGGCCGCCGCGGCCATCCCGCTGGGCGGGCTGACCGCCTGGCAGGCCCTGCAGGATCACGCGAACCTGCAGCCTGGCCAGCACGTGCTGGTTCACGGCGGGGCGGGCGGCGTCGGCGCCTACGCGGTCCAGGTCGCCGCGGCCCTCGGCGCGCAGGTCACGGCCACGGCCTCGGCCCGTGACGCCGCCTATGTCGCCGATCTCGGCGCGCACCAGGTCATCGACTACAAGGACCGGTTCGAGGATCAGGTCCGCGACGTCGACGTGGTCGTCGACCCGGTCGGGGGCGACACGATGGCCCGGTCCTGGGCGGTGCTGCGGCCCGGCGGCATCCTGGTCGCCATCGCCGAGGAGCCGCCCGAGGACCTGGGCGGACGCGACGACGTACGGGCCCGCTATTTCATCGTCGAGCCCAGCGGCGCGCAGCTGCGCCAGCTGGCCGAGCTCATCGACGGCGGGAAACTGCGCGCGGCGGTCAGCGCCACGTTCGCGCTCAGCGACCTGCGCGAGGCGTTCGCGGCGCAGCGGACCCGCGGTCACCCCGGCAAGATAGTGATCACTGTGTGATCTGGCCGTCGCGGATCCGCACGATCCGGTCGGCGACCGCCGCCAGCAGCGCCTCGTCGTGGCTGACCAGGACGATCGCCAGCCCGGAGGACCGGGTGAGCCGGAGCAGGTCGACGATCCCGGCCGCGGTGGTGACGTCGAGGCTGGCGGTCGGCTCGTCGGCGATGATGAGCGCCGGGCGCGCGATCAGCGCCCGGGCGATGGCCACGCGCTGGCACTGGCCGACGGAGAGCTGGCCCGGCCGCCGGTGCGGGTCCAGCTGGCCGAGCCGGACCTGGGCCAGTGCGTCGCGGGCCAGCTGGAGCCGTTCGGTGCGGTTCAGGCGCTTGTTCACCGTGGCCGGTTCGGTGATGCTGCGCCAGATCGGCCAGCGCCGGTCGAGCGACGCCACCGGGTCCTGGAAGACCGGCATGACGTACCCCCGGGGCGCCGAGGCCTGCCCGCCGGCGAAGGTCACGGTGCCCGATCCGGGCGGCTCGATCCCGCTCGCGATGCGGAGCAGGGTGGATTTGCCGGACCCGGAGGGCCCGGCGATGCCGACGATCTCGCCGGCCCCGACCGTGAGGCTGGCGTCGCGCAGCGCCTGGATGGTGCTGGTTCCGCTGCGGTAGGTCACCGACACCCGGTCGATGGTGACGACCGGCGGCGCGATGGGCGGGCAGTATGCGCCGCCGGCCGGCCGGGAGGCGGACCTGATGCTGTCGGCCGCGGTGAGGAGCTGGCTGGTGTACGCGTGATCCGGCGCCGTGGTGATGGAGCCGGTCGGGCCGGTCTCGACGATGCGGCCGTCCCGCAGGACGGCGATCCGGTCCGCGTGGTGCTCGACCAGGCGCAGGTCGTGGCTGATGAGCAGCAGGCTGCGGCTGGCCCGGCGCACCGCGTGCAGGATGCCGTCGGCGAGTTCCGCGTCCAGGGCGCTGGTCGGCTCGTCGGCCAGGACGAGCTCGGGGTCGTGGGCCGTCGCCGCGCAGATGCTGGCCCGCTGGAGCATGCCGCCGGACCACTGGTACGGGCGGTCCCGGAGCCGGGTCGGCGCGGCGTCGATGCCGAGCGCGCTCATCCGCTGCTCGATGACGGCCGCCGGCACCGAGGCGCCGTGCGCGCGCCAGGCCTCCTCGATGTGGTGACGGACGGTGCGGATCGGGTCGCAGGCGGCGTACGGGTCCTGCACGACGTATCCCAGGTGCCGGCCGAGCAGCGCCCGCCGGGTCTTGGCCGGCGCGTGGCTGATGTCGTTCCCGAGCAGCTCGATCGTCCCGGTGACGGTCGCGGGCCGGGGCAGCAGGCCGAGGATGGTGCGGGCCAGGGTCGTCTTGCCGCAGCCCGACTCACCCACCAGGGCCAGGCACTCGCCCGCCTGGACGTCGAGGTCCAGGCCGTCGAGCACGGCCGGGCCGGACCGGTAGCGGACGGCGAGGCCGCGGATCCGCAGCAGCGGGCCGGTTGTGTGCGGCTCGGTCATGCGCGCCCCGGGTCGGTGGCGTCGCGCAGGGCGTCGCTGATCAGGGTGGCCGCGGTGACAGCGGCGATGATGCCCAGCCCGGGCCCGATGACCAGCCACGGCGCGACCGTGTCGTACAGCTGGGAGTCGTTGAGCATGCCGCCCCACTCGGCGGCCGGCGGCTGCACGCCGAGGCCGAGGAAGGACAGGCCGGCCAGGCCGAGGATCGTGTCGCCGAGCCCGAGGGTGGCGGCGATGAGGGCCTGGACGACGGCGCCGGGCAGGACGTGACCGGTAAGGATCCGGGACGTGCGGATGCCGGCCATCCGGGCCGCCGTGACATCCGGGCGCTGCCGGGCGCCGATCGTGTAGCTGCGGGACAGCTTGGCCAGGCCGGCCCAGCCGGTGATGGTCATCGCGAGGATGAGGTGGCTGAAACCGGGACCGAGCGCGCCGACCACCGCCAGGGCGAGGACGAGGGACGGCAGCCCGAGCAGCAGGTCGATCAGGCGGCTGACGGAGGCGTCGAAGATCCCGCCGAGGAAGCCCGCCGCGGTGCCGGCCGTGATGCCGATCACCGTGGTCAGCGCGAACACCAGCATCGCGGCCCCGAGCGTGGTGCGGGCCCCCGCGACCGTCCGGGCGAACTCGTCGCGGCCGGCGCCGTCGGTACCCAGCCAGTGCTGGGAGCCGGGCGCGGCGAGCTGGTTGGTGTAGTCCGTGATGTTCGGCCCGTGCGCGAGGAGCGGCCCGATCACCGCCAGCACGACGAGCATGATCGCCAGCGTGCCGCCGACCCGGAAGCCCCAGTGCCGGAAGAGC
>JAICWX010000169.1 GCA_025934635.1 Streptosporangiaceae bacterium
ACGCCGACGATGTTCTTGCCGATGTCGTGCACGTCGCCCTTGACGGTGGCCAGCACCACCTTGCCGTTGCCGCGGGCCCGCTCGGCCGGGGTCGACTCGGCGTCCATGAACGGCTCCAGGTAGCCGACGGCCCGCTTCATGACCCGGGCCGACTTCACCACCTGCGGCAGGAACATCTTGCCCGAGCCGAACAGGTCACCGACGATCTTCATGCCGTCCATCAGCGGGCCCTCGATCACGTCGAGCGGCCGGGCCGCCCGCTGGCGGGCCTCCTCGGTGTCGTCTTCCACGTAGTCCGCGATGCCGTGCACGAGGGCGTGCGACAGGCGCTGCTCGACCGGTGCGTCCCGCCAGGCCAGGTCGGCCTCGGCCCGCTTGGCGCCGCCCGTCGACTTCGCGTTCTCGGCGAACGCCACCAGCCGGTCGGTGGCGTCCGGCCTGCGGTCGAACAGGACGTCTTCCACCAGCTCCAGCAGGTCGGCCGGGATGTCCTGGTAGACGTCGAGCTGGCCCGCGTTCACGATGCCCATGTCCAGCCCGGCGCCGATCGCGTAGTACAGGAACGCGGCGTGCATGGCCCGGCGGACGACCTCGTTGCCGCGGAAGGCGAACGACAGGTTCGAGATGCCGCCGCTGGTCCGCACGCCGGGACAGCGCGACTTGATCAGCGGGAGCGCGTCGATGAACGCCTTGGCGTAGCCGTTGTGCTCGGCGATGCCGGTGGCGACGGCCAGCACGTTCGGGTCGAAGATGATGTCTTCCGGAGCCCAGCCGGCCTGCTGGGTGAGCAGGTCGTAAGCCCGGCCGCAGATCTCCACCTTTCTCATCGTGGTGTCGGCCTGGCCCTGCTCGTCGAAGGCCATCACCACCACGCCGGCGCCGAAGCTCCTGATCGTCCGGGCGTGCTCGAGAAAGACCTCCTCGCCCTCCTTGAGGCTGATCGAGTTGACGACGCCCTTGCCCTGCACGCACCGCAGCCCCGCCTCCAGCACGCTCCACCGCGAGCTGTCGATCATCACCGGGATGCGGGCGGCCTCCGGCTCGGTCGCGATCAGGTTCAGGAACGTGGTCATGGCCTGCTCCCCGTCGAGCAGGTCCGCGTCCATGTTCACGTCGAGCAGGTTGGCGCCGCCGCGCACCTGGTCGAGCGCGACGTTCACGGCGGCCTGGAAGTCGCCGGCCTCGATGAGCCGGCGGAACTTGGCCGAGCCGGTGACGTTGGTCCGCTCGCCGATCATCACGAACCCGGTGTCGGCGGTGATCGCGAACGGCTCCAGCCCGGACAGCCGCGTGACGTGGCCGGTGCGCACCACGGGGGACCGGCGCCGGCGCGGCCTGACCGCCTCGGCGATCGTGGCGATGTGCGCCGGGGTGGTGCCGCAGCAGCCCCCGACGATGTTCACCATGCCCTCGGCCGCGAACTCGTGCAGGTAGTGGGCGGTCTCCTCGGGGGTCTCGTCGTAGCCGCCGAACGCGTTGGGCAGGCCCGCGTTGGGATGGCAGGCCGTGTAGGTATCCGCCAGCCGGGCGAGCTCGGCGATGTGCGGCCTGATCTCCTTGCCGCCGAGCGAGCAGTTCACGCCGACGACCAGCGGGCTGGCGTGGCGGACCGAGTTCCAGAACGCCTCGACCGTCTGCCCGGTCAGGGTGCGGCCGCTCAGGTCGACGATCGTGACGGAGAGCCACACCGGGAGGTCCGGGGCCATCTCGTGCGCCGCCACCAGCGCGGCCTTCGCGTTCAGCGGGTCGAAGATGGTCTCGATCAGCAGCAGGTCCACGCCGCCCTCGGCCAGCGCGGCGATCTGCTCCGCGTACGAGTCCTTCACCTGGTTGAAGGTGACGGCGCGGTACGCGGGGTCTTCCACCTTCGGGCTGAGTGACAAGGTGACGTTCAGCGGGCCCACCGAGCCCGCGACGTACCGCTGGCCGTCGGCCTCGTCGGCGGCCTGCCGGGCCAGCCGGGCGCCGCGCAGGTTCATGTCGTAGACCCGGGACTGCAGCCCGTAGTCGGACTGGCCGATGCTGGTCGCGGTGAACGTGTTGGTCGTGGTGATGTCCGCGCCCGCGGCCAGGTACTGGCGGTGGACGTCGAGGACGATGTCCGGCCGGGTGAGGTTGACCAGGTCCGGGTCGCCGCCGGTCTCCTGGTCGTGCCCGGGCAGCCGGTAGTCGGCCGGGGTCAGGTTGCTGGCCTGGAGCATCGTGCCCCACGCGCCGTCCAGGACCGCGATCCTGGAATCCAGCAGGCGTGTCAGTTCTCGCACTCGCACCTCCCGACTCGGGAGGCGCCCTTGCTTCGCTGCGCTCAAGCCGATGGCTCGCGCACGGTACCGAGCGTGGCGGGTTCGTTACCCGTTGCAGCGCCTCTCGGCTCCGGAGACCAGGTTACAGTGCCAGACCCCAAATCCGCGAACGATTTCTTGTGGCCCGCCACAAGTCCCTGGTCACGGCGCTCATGGCCTGGCCTCGCTGACTGACGCTAGGTACACGTTACGCCGGGGGGCCAGCTTGAGCAGCAAAGACGGTATCTAGCCGCATTCCGGCTTCCGGCGCCAGTCCCTAGCGTCTTGCTCATGAGCCACAATTCCGCGTTCGGGAAGCGATCAACCCACTCCGTTCGGCGCCCGGGGTTCAAGACCCTGGCCGCCACGCTCGCCGTCGCCGGCCTGACGGCGCTGGCCGGCGCGGGCGCGGCTTCGGCCGCCCCGGCCGTCCGGCCGTCCGGCCTGTCCGCCCGGGGCCAGCTGGTCTCGGTCACCCCGCTGCGTACCCTGCCCACCGCGGCCGCCGTGCGGTCCGAGCTGACCGCCGACGGCTTCGACCCGGCGTCGGTACGGTACGGCGTCCGCAGCTTCCGGCTGGTGTACCGGACGGTGGACAGCCGCGGCCGCCCGGCCACCGCGAGCGGCCTGATGGTGCTGCCGGCCGACGGCGCCCGCCAGCTCAGGGTGGTCTCCTACACCCACGGCACCGAGATCTACCGCGGCGACGCGCCGTCCAGGCAGCCGTCCGGCTTCGAGCCCGCTCCCGCCTACACCTTCGCCTCGGCCGGATTCGCCGTCGCCGCCCCCGACTACCTCGGCCTCGGTACCGGGCCCGGCCTGCAGCCCTACCTGGACCTGCCGTCGGAGACCACGGCGACGCTGGACATGCTGCGGGCGGTGCGCCACTACCTCACCGGACACGGCGAGACGGCCCGGCGGGACGTGCTGGCCACCGGCTTCTCCCAGGGCGGCCCGGCCGCGCTTGCGCTCGGCCGGGCGCTGCAGGACGGCGCGGACCCGTGGTTCCGGATCGGCGCGCTGGCCCCGATCAGCGGGCCCTACGACCTGCCCGGCGCCGAGGCGCCCGCCATCGCCGACGGCGACCTGGTCCGGCTGAACCCCGATCCGCAGCTGGGGGCCAAGCTGAGCGTCCTGTACGCGGCGTTCGGCTTCGTCGCCCTGAACCGCGTGCATCATGTCTACTCCTCGCCCGCGCAGGTGTTCCAGGAGCCCTACGCCGGCACCATTGAGGCACTGCTGAACGGCGACCACACCGAACGGGAGCTGGTGGCAGGTACCCCGGCCCAGCTAAGCGACCTGCTCACGCCGCGCGGATTCGCGATGCTGCGCCAGCCGGCCGGAGCGTTCGAGGCGGCGCTGAAGGCCGATAGCAGCTCCTGCGACTGGACGCCCCAGGTACCTGCCCGGCTGTACCTGGCTACCGGCGACGAACAGGTCGTCAACGCGAATACCGGGCACTGCCAGGCGGACTTCGCCGCTCGCGGTGCGCGGGTTCCGGCGGTCAACCTCGGCACGCCCGACCACGACGGCTCACGGCATTTCGGATCCAGCGCGGCGGGCACCGCCCGGATCGTCCGCTGGTTCTCCCGGCTGGCCGCCTGACCTGGGCTACAGATCGAGGACGAGGCGCGCGGTGCACGAGCGGGACACGCAGATCATCATGCGGTCCCCGGCCGCGCGCTCCTCCTCGGTCAGCACCGAGTCGCGGTGGTCGGGCAGGCCGGACAGCACGCCGGTCTCGCAGGTGCCGCAGGTGCCCTCGGCGCAGGACGACAGCACCCCGACCCCGGCCTCCTCCACCACGTCCAGGATCGAGCGGTCCGGCGGGACCGTCAGCCGCAGCTCGCTGCGGGCCAGTTCCACGTCGAAGGCCTCGGCCCGGACCGGCGCGGTCAGCGGCCGGGCGCTGAACCGCTCCACGTGCAGCGACCGCGGCGGCCACGCCCGGCAGCGCTCCTCGACCGCGGCCAGCAGCGGCTCCGGGCCGCAGCAGTAGACCAGCGTGTCCGGCTGCGGGACACCGAGCCAGCAGTCCAGGTCAAGTAGGCCCGTCTCGTCCTGCGGAGCCGCCGTGACGCGGTCGCCGTACGGGGCCAGTTCCGGCAGGAACGCCATCGCCGCCCGCCGCCGCCCGCCGTACAGCAAGTTCCAGTCGGCCCCGGCCGCCGTCGCCGCGGCGATCATCGGCAGGATCGGCGTGATGCCGATGCCGCCCGCGATGAACAGGTACCGCGGCGAGTCCGCCAGCTCGAAGTTGTTGCGCGGCCCGCGGACCCGGACCGTGTCGCCGGCGCGCAGCCGGTCGTGCACGAACATCGAGCCGCCGCCGCCCTGCGCGTCGCGCAGGATGCCCAGCCGCCACCCGTGGTGGTCGGCCGGGTCGCCGCACAGCGAGTACTGCCGGGTCGGGGCGCCGGGCAGGATCAGGTCCACGTGCGCGCCCGGCGCCCACGGCGGCAGCGGGCTGTCCGCGATCTGGCGCAGGGTCAGCGCCACCACGCCGTCGGCGGCCTCGTCCTTGCCCTCCACCCGGACGTCCGCCTCGAACTCCCGGGTGAGCACGGTCATGCTGGTCGAGTCGCGCCGCACGGTCTCCACGTGGGCGTGGTGTTCCGGGGCGGCGGTCGCCGGGAACGCCAGGCGCAGGTTGTCCCAGACGTACATGTTCGGCGTGGTGCGGTAGCGCACCGGCGGCGCGGCGATCGTGTAGTCGCCGAGGACCGGCAGCGCCTCCTCCAGCGCGACCTTCGCCTCGAGGCGGGCCAGCGGCGCGCCGAGGCAGCCGTGCATCCCCTCGCCGAACCCGAGGTGCCGGAACCGTCCCCGGGTCACGTCGTACCGGTCCGGATCGGCGAACCGCCGCTCGTCGCGGTTCGCCGCCCCGTAGACCAGCACGACCCGCCCGCCCGCCGGGATGGTGACGCCGTGCAGGGTGACCTCGCGCGACGTCGTCCGGCCGACCAGCTGCAGGGGAGTGGCCAGCCGGATCGCCTCCTCGACCGCGTCCGGGATCAGGGCCGGGTCCGCCCGCAGGATGGCACGCTGATCCGGGTTCTCGGCCAGCAGCTTGAACAGCGTCCCGATCAGCCCGGCGGTGCTCTCCACGCCGCCCAGGAACAGCACCATCATCAGGCCGAGGACCTCCGAGGCGATCCCGAAGTCCTCCTCGGCGAACGGCATCCCGTCGATCTCGGCGGTGACCAGGTGCGTCACCAGGTCCCCGCGCGGGCGGGCGCGCCGTTCGTGCAGCAGGTCGATGAAGTAGGCCTGGATGCCGGCCGTGGCGGCCTTGGCCACCGGGGTGAGCCGGGAGTCGTCGGGCTTGCGGTCCTTGAGCTCGTGCACCCAGCGATTGAGCTGCTCCCGGCCCTGCGCGCGGGCCGCGGGCAGGCCGAGCAGGTCGAAGAACACCTCGTTGGGCGTCGGCCAGGCCAGTTCCTGGGCCATGTCCACGGTGCCCCGGTGCCGCCAGGCGTCGACCAGGCCGCGTACCACCGCGCGGACGGCGTCTTCCCGCTCGGCGATCCGGTTGGGCAGCAGCTGCGGCTGGATCATCCGGCGGACCTGGTCGTGCCGCGGGTTGTCGATGTCCGGCAGGAAGCCGGGGCCGCTCTGGTCCTTGGCGGTGTCGTCGATGTCGATGCCCTCGTAGGACAGGAACGTCTGCGGGTCCGTGGCGGCCGCGCGCACGTCCTCGAACCGGGACAGCGCCCACCAGTTCCACTTCTTGCTGTAGAACACCGGGGCCTCGTCGCGCATCCACTTGTACACCGGGAACGGATCAGCCTGGAACTCCTGGCTGAACGGGTCGTACTCCATCACCCGCGTTGCGCTGCTGCTCATCGTCCGCCCTCGGTCACCGTCATCTACTATTGGACAAAATTGGAATTAATTAGATCGTTCCAATCCATTCAGGCTCCCTCGCCGGCCGGCCTTTGTCAAGACTCAGGAGGATCCGCAGTGCCCGGTACCGCCGCGCCGACCTCGGTTCCTACGCGCTCGGTGTGCCCCCGGGTACCGTCTTGCGTACCCGGGGGCACACCGACTCCTGGCCCCGGAGGCGGTGCGGCGTGTGTCAGCACCTGCGAGTGGTCGATGGGCTACGCTCGTCTCCAGTAGATCGTTCCAACGGCGTTAAGGCAGCGGCTGATACCGCGACGGAGGTCCGGATGACGGCCCATGGCGAGCGGCCCAGCCCGGACAAGCCCGGCCCGGACAAGCCCGGCCCGGACAAGCCCGGCCCGGACGGGCGGCCCGGCGGCGCCGGATCCCGGCCGACCATCCGCGACGTGGCCGAGCGGGCCGGCGTCTCCAAGTCCCTGGTCTCCCTCGTCCTGCAGGGCTCGCCGAAGGTCAGCGCCGACCGGCGCGCCGCCGTGGACCGCGCCATCGCCGAGCTCGGCTACCGGCCCAACGCGGCCGCCCGGACCCTGCGCGAGGGACGCAGCCGGGCCATCGGCGTGCTCCTCAACGACGTCCGCCACCCCTGGTACGTCGACCTGCTCGACGGGCTGATCTCGGTCGTGGAGGCCGGGGGCAGGCACCTGGTCCTCAGCGGCGGCGGCCGGCTGGACCGGCGCACCGACGATTCGGTCCTGCGCGGCTTCCTCGGGCTCGAGGCCGACGGGTTCGTGCTGGCCGGCACCCAGGCCAACTCGCCGGTCATCGCCGAGATCGCGGGCGTCGTCCCCACCGTCGCGGTGGGCTGGCGCGACATCGACCTGCCGCGAGTGGACGCGGTGGCCAACGACGACCTGCTCGGCGCCACGCTGGCCACCCGCCACCTGATCGAGCTCGGCCACCGCCGGATCGCGCACATCTCCGGGCGCGTGTCCGGCACCGGCAACATCGTCCCCAAGCTGCGCCAGCAGGGCTACGAGGACACCATGCGGGCCAGCGGGCTCGGCGCGCACATCAGGACCGAGTCGGCCGACTTCACCGAGGACGGCGGCTACCGTGCCACCGTGCGCCTGCTCAGCGGGCCCGAACCACCCACCGCGATCTTCGCCGTCGACGACCTGACCTGCGTCGGCGCCCGGTCGGCGGCGTCGGAGATGAACGTCGACGTGCCCGGCCGCCTCTCGCTCGTCGGCTACGACAACACCTACCTGGCCCGGCTGCGGTCGATCTGGCTCACCAGCGTGGACAGCGCCGGCTTCGACTGCGGCCGGCTCGCCGCCCGCACCCTGCTGGCCCGCGTCGCCGACCCCGGCCGCCCCGCCGGGCTCCACCTGCTGCCCCCCGCCCTGCAGGTCCGCGGCTCCACCGCCCCGCCGCCGTCAAGTTGACGTATTTCTCCTGCCGCGCCGTGCTCCTGATAACGAACATGCCCGTCTGCGCTCATGGAGGGAACGTGACATTCGCGGCCGACTTCCTCAGGCTGAACCTGCTGGCCCTGCCCTGGCGGTCCGCCCGCCTCGGCGCCGGCCTCTACCGGGGGATCGGGAACCACTCCAAGCCGCTGCTCCTGCTGGCGCCAGCCGCCGGCAACTCCGTCGAACCGCACGTCAGGTACGCGGTCGGCCTGGAGCTCACGCTGGCCGACGGCATGGTGATCCAGGATCTGGGACAGCTCGTCGTCACCCGTGACCGGATCATCGGGATGGTCACGTACGGCTCGGTCGGCCCGGCCACGCTGGACGCCGCGGCGGGGGCGGTCTACGCCTTCTCGGCCGGGCTGGATGGCCTGCAGTGCTCCGAGATCGTCAAGAAGCGGCGGGGTGTTCCTGGCGGAATGTTCATCAGGCCCGGAGAGGGCCAGCCGCCGGAGTTCGAACTACGGGTCAAATCCGTGCTGGGGAGCCTGGACGACGACGGGCGGCTGACCTTCGGTGCGTCGCTGGCCGACCTGGCGAAGGTACTCGCGCCCGGGATGCGGAGCCTGCCGGATCCCTGTACCAGCAGCAGCTTGTGAGCGCGGGCTAGCGCAGGATCGCCGCCGTCGGTGCACAGGGTCTGGCCGGTGAGCGCCGCCGCCCCGTCCGAGGCGAGGAAGGCCACGGTGGCGGCCACGTCGCCCGGCACCAGCGTGCGGGGAAGTGCCGCGTTCGGCCGATTCCACCACGAGCACGCTGTGCCCGGCGTCATGCGCAGCGATCGCGGCACACGCCCCGGCCGGCCCGTAGCCCGCCACCACGACGTCAGCCCTCATGCCCGCTCCACCAACCGAGCTTTCATCAAATGAAAACGACTTTCTAGAAACGATGCTACACCCTGACCTCGAGCTGCCTCATCTCTTGCGCCGCTTCCCGGGCGCCAGGCAATAAGACCGAACCAGGCTCCTCAATCACAATATTCTCTTGCGAACCTTTATTTGAATTATCTTAATATAATGGAAATTTGGTACGGGTGACGATATTATGTTCTATGAAAATCATCCTGCCGAACGGGTGGTGTCCATGCCTCAAGAGCCGGCTCCTGCGGACCCCGGGCGGGGCGTGCCCCCATCCGGTGCGCAGCCTGAGCCGGATCACTGGGAGCCGGTTATCACCCGCCCGGACCCGATGTCGCCCGGCGAGTGGGAGACCTTGCTGGCAGCCAGCCTGGATGAGACCGAGCCGCCTGAGGACGGCGATGAGCACCTGGATCCGGAAGACAGCGTTCTGCCGCCGGATGAGGACCTCGCCGTGATCGAGGACGAGACCGGCCGGTTCGCGGCGGAGCGCTTCGCGGAGGCGCAGTACCTAGCCCAGGCGGAAACGGCGGAGCTGGCCGGCGCATCAGCCGCGTACGAGGCGCGCAGGCGCGGTCCCCGTGGTCCGGGTCTGCCCGGGTCCGCAGATCTTGTTCCGGGCATGTCGGGTGGCCCGGCGGGCGGTTTCGGTGCCGGGCAGTGCCTGGATCTCGCGCCCGGGTCAGCGAGCCTGCACAGTTTCGTCGAGACCGCCGTGGACAGCGGCCGTCTGGGTGAGGCATCCGAAGATGAGATTATCGGCCTGATCACCGCGGCGGACCGGGCCGAGGCCGCGACCTGCGCTCTCAAGTACGCCGCGGCCGCCGAGCTGATCCGGCGGCGTCCCGCTCCCGGCTGCACGCTGCCGGGCCCGGCGCGGATGCCGGAGTCCTACCTGGACTCGGCCGGGGATGAAGTGAAGTGGGCGCTGGCGGAGACCCGGCCGGTCGCGGACGAGGTGCTGTCCCTGGCCTGGGACCTGGAAGTCAAGCTGCCAGGTACGCGGGCGATGTTCCGGGACGGGCTGCTGCGCCACTCCAAAGTCCAGATCATCGCCCGGAAGACCGCGCTGCTGGACCCGGACGAGGCGCGCCAGGCCGAGCAGCTGCTCCTGGGGCAGGCCCGGAAGCTGAGCCCGTCCGCGCTGCGGCGCGCAGCCGCCTTGGCCGCCGGCCAGGTTAACCCGGAGAAGGCGAAGCAGGCACGGGAGCACGGCGCCCGGAACGCGCGGGTGGAACGGTGGCGGGAGGACTCCGGGAACGCCGGGCTGGCCGGGCGAGAGCTCCCGGCGGCGCAGGTGCTCGCGATGGACCAGCGGATCACCTGGTGGGCCCGGGAACTCAAAGGTGCCGGGGTGGAGGGCGGGATGGACCTGCTCCGCGCCCGCGCGTTCACCGACCTGCTGCTCGATCAAGACTCCCGCCCCGCTGGGTCGCGCGGCACCTGCCCGCGCGGCACCGGTGCCGATCATCCGGCCGGGCCGTACCGGGCTCCCGGCTCTGCCGCGGGCCCGGTCTCCAGCGGGTACGCCGGCGGGATCCCGGCCGGGTTTGCCGGCCGGAACCACCTCACCATCCCGCTACCCAGCTTGCTCGGCCTCGCGGACCGGCCCGGCGAGCTAGCCGGGCTGGGGCCGGTCGACCCGTGGCTGGCCCGCGACCTGGCTCGCGCCTCAGCGGCCAACCCGAAGACGACCTGGTGCCTGACCGTCACAGACAACCAGGGATGGGCCGTCGGCCACGCCTGTGCCCGCCCCGAACCCCGCAGCCATGCCGCCGGGCAGCGCAAACTCCGGCCACCGGGTGGGGCGGACCCGCCCGGTGCCACCAGGACCGGGTTCACCTTCACCCCCGCCGGGCCCGGACCACCTGGCGGATACGGCACCTGGCGGTTCACCACCGGAGTCCCCGGCCAGCGCGCCTGGATCATCACGATCGATCCGATCCCCACCGGACGCTGCGATCACCGGTACCAGGCCAAGGGTCACGACCCCGGGGTCAGGCTCCGGCACCTGACCGAGGTCCGGTACGCCACCTGCACCGGTCCGGCCTGCCGTAAACCCGCTGCTAACTGCGACTTCGAACATAACGTCCCGTACGAGGCCGGCGGAAGAACGTGCTTGTGTAATGGCGGCCCTAAATGTCGTCACGACCATCGGCTCAAGCAAGATCCCCGCTGGAAGGTGGAGCAGCACCCGGACGGGACATTCACCTGGACCACCCCGGCGGGCCGCCAGTACACCACTGGGCCCACCCGCTACCCCATCTGACACCACACTCCTCTCAGCCGTCTCGCCGCAATCGGATCCGGCTCCAGTCGTGAGACAGTGTCATGAAGCTCACCCAGACAGGGGTACCTCACGCCGTGACCGACCTGGTCGCCCGCTGGCTCATGCCGAACGACTTCAAGCTGGAGATCGGACACCGGTTCGCCATCGTCAGCGATCCGATCCGGCGGTGCGGTCTAGGCGGCACCGGTCACTGCGAGGTGCTCGCCTTCGACGAGGGAATGATGCTTCGGATCGCCTGGAAAGCAGCCTCTGAGTACATAAGCGGACTGGACTCGACCGTCACGTTCACCGTGTCGCCCGAGGGGGCCGGGAGCCGCCTGCTCATCGAGCATGACGGCCTCCACCCGACCCCCTATACCGTCGGCAGCATCGCGTGCGGACCGAACGGCGGCCGCCACTCCACCCGGCGCATCGGCGCGGTGTCCGCAACAGTCGACGCCTGGCGCGCTGCCATCCGGCACCTCTCGGAAGCGCTTCCCGCCTCCTAAGACAGCCGCCCGGCGGCGGTGAGCGGGGCGGTGGCCGGCCGCGGTGCACGCGGGGCCCTGATCAGTGCGGATACGGATGCAAGGTGCAGGGCGAGCAGCAGCGGCACGTCGACGGTCGGGATCAGCGCGAGCGGCATCCCGCTGACCGGCGCACCGGACGGGCTGGTGTGAATCAGCTGGAATCCGACCAGGGTGCCCAGGGTCAGGGCCACGACCAGGTCAGTCAGGCCGAACGCGTTGAGCCAGAGCGCGGCCCGGCGCCCCGTGCCCTGCGCCAGCCTGCGGGCCACCAGCGGCGCGGCGATACCGGTGGCAATGTCACCCAGGCCCGCGGGCAGGGCGAACAGCGCGGGCAGGTGGCCGAGGGCCATGGTGATCAGGAAGGCCACCGCGGCCACGCGGAACGTGTGCGGGAACTCCAGGCGGCCCGTCATGCCCGGTGCCGTCAGGGCCCGCGTCACCACCGGGATCCGGCGCAGTGCCAGCAGCAGGGCCAGGAAGCCGGCCGCCGCGACCGGCATCCACGGCACCCCGTGGCCGAGCCGCGTGTGGTACCCGCCGTGACCTGCGATCTCCGCACTGGCGGTGAACCAGCCGCCGAGCACGACGGCCGCGCCGCCGGCGAGCAGCGTCGCGGTCCTTCGGCCCAGGCTCGCGCGCATCGCGCCGCCGTACAGCACGACGCAGGTCGCGGCCAGGGCCGCGATGACGCCGGCGAAGGTGATCGCCCACAGATAGCCAGGCGGGTCATACATACGTCCTCCTCGGATCAAGTTAAGTATCTACAAGATACTATAATTTTGAAAGTATCTTGCAACTAGTTATTATGGGGAGCGTGACTCGGAACGTGAGGACCTACGACCACTTCTGCCTGACCGCCCGCGCACTGGAACAGGTCGGCGACCGGTGGAGCCTGCTGGTGGTCCGCGACCTTCTCACCGGCGCCAAGAGGTTCACCGACCTGATGGACCGCCTTGGCGGGATCACCCCCAAGACCCTCAGCCAGCGCCTGCGCGAACTCGAAGACAGCGGAATCGTCGACGCCGACCGGGAGCCGGGCAGGCGCGAGGTCTGGTACCGCCTGACGCCGGCCGGGGCCGACCTCGGACCCGTCATCGACGAGCTCAGCTGGTGGGGGATACGGCACGCCTGGCGCCGGCCTCAGGACGGCGAGCCGCTGCATGCCGAGCACCTGCTCCGCAGCGCCATCCGGGCCATCGACCGCGGCGCCGGCGACCACGAGCCCGCTCGCTGGCACTTCCGTCTCGACGGTGCGGACTACCTGGCCGAAGGCGACGGCCAGCACTGGACGCTCAGCGACCAGGTCCCGTCCGCGCCAGCCGACGTCACGATCACCGCGACCGCCAAAGCGCTGGCCGCCTTCATCTTTGCCGGATCAGACGCCGACGTTGATGTCACCGGCGAACCCGAGCCAGTCCGGCGATTCCGGCGGCTGATCGGCGCCCTGGCCACCGTCGTACATCCCGCCGGGCAATCGCCGAATGAGGCCGGGCAGAGGTCAGGACAGCAGCACTAGGACAGGGTAGCCAGGGCGATATCCACTTCCGTTACGCGAGGCGGGCGTGCTCTTCAGTATGGGTCCCGATGCGGTAATGTCCCGTAAGGACCCGCCGGTCGGCCTGGCCCGGGGTGCGCCAGAGACATCGCGCGTACCGGCAAGATCCTGTACTCCGGGATCAGGGGCGGCATGGGCAGGCTCACCATCAAGAACCGGCTCAGCCACGATGCCGTGATCGTGCTCGTGCGAGGCCGGTCGAAGGCGATCGGCGTGTACGTCCGATCCCACGCCAGCACCACGGTGCGCAATATCAAAAGCGGCACCTACACCATCTACTTCACCAGCGGCTCGCTGTTCCGCGTCTGCAAGGGACGCTTCAGCCGCGGGGCCTCCTACGCCCGCGTCAAGCAGCACCTGCCCTTCGCCTTCCCGCCGCACTTCACCGTCGCCACCTTGATCATCTTCGCGGCCAGCGGCGGCAACGCCCCGACCACGCCCATCAGCCCCAAGGGCTTCCCGGTCCCCTGAGAGGCATCACCGCAGCACCATCTCGCCCTGAGGTCCTCGGAGGCGGGCGACGAGCGCGGCCCTGGCCGCCGGCCTGATCTCGACGTCCGCTCCGCGGGCAGCGAGTCGCCGGGAGCGAGCGCGAGGAGCGCGTTATAAGTGCCGGGGCCGGTGTGCCGGCCGCCATCGCGGGCCCGGACGCCGAGGCGTTCCTCCACGTCGGCGACCGCCGCCCGGAGGTCAGGAACGGCATAGACCAGGTGGTCAATCAGCATGGCGTCCTCAACGGTTTCTAAGACAGTAGCTCAAGGCGGCGGACCAGCTTGGCCACCTGGTTCCGCGGCCCGATCAGGCTGACCGCGAGCGGGGCCAGGTCACCCGGTTCGGTCTTGGCGAGCGAGCGCAGGTAGTCGTCGTACACCCGGGTCGCCTGAGCCGAAGCAGGCATGTCCGCCCGCGCCGAGCAGCCCGGGAACCCCGGGCGCGGTCGCGGCGGCGACGCACACGGCCGCGTTGACGGCCTGGCCGGGGGAGAGCGCCTCGTCGACGATCACGACCCACTTCAGCTTCGCCGCCCCGGTCCGCTCCCCGGTGCTCATCTCGTCAGGAGAGTAGCCGTAAGAAGCGGCTTGACTGTCCTTTTCCCGTATTTCAGACGTTGGCATGCATCAATTCTAGATAGACATACGGCTGTTAAAC
This sequence comes from Streptosporangiaceae bacterium, assembly GCA_025934635.1. Next base: position 13,961 of record JAICWX010000169.1, read on the forward strand.
TACATAACCGAACATAGTTCGGCTACCATGAAAATATGCCTCGCCTGGACGAACTAGATACGGCGCTCCTGCGTGAACTGCAGCACGATGCACGGCGAACCAACCGGGATCTGGCCGAAGCGATCGGCGTCGCGCCCAGTACAGCCCTCGACCGGACCCGGTCCCTACGTCAGCGCGGGGTGATCCGCGGCGCCCTGCTCGACGTGGATCTCGCCGCCATCGGCCGCCCCGTCCAGGCGCTGATCGCGGTCCGGATCCGGCCGCCGTCCCGGCGCAACATCGAGGCCTTCCGCGACTGGGCGGCCCGGCTCCCGGACACCGTGGGCGTGTTCGTCGTCTCGGGCAGCGAGGACTTCCTGATCCACGTCGCGGTGGCCGACAACCAGCATCTCTACGCCTTCGTCATCGACAGGCTCACCGAACGGCCCGAGGTGGCCGACGTCCGGACCAGCGTCATCTACGAGCACCTGCGTAACCACGCCGTGGCCCCGGAACCTTAGTGCGCCAGGCCCAGCGCGGGCTGCTGGAACGGGCCGGGAATCGGCAGGTCGCCGAACTGCGAAAACGGCCAGATAACCAGGAAGGCCCGGCCGACCACCTGGCTTTCCGGGATGGTTCCGTCCTCCGGCGCACTGGTCATGTGCCCGCGGGAGTCGTCGGAGATCGCCCGGTCGTCGCCCATGACCCACAGCCGCCCGCGCGGGACGACGATGCTGAACTGCAGCGTCGAGGGGGATGCACCGGGGAACAGGTAGGACTTCTCGTCCAGCGGGATCCCGTTGACCGTCATCTTGCCGTCCCGGCAGCACGCCACGTGATCGCCGGGCAGGCCGATGACCCGCTTGATGTAGTACGTCTGCGTGCTGTAGATCCCGGCGTCGGCGAGCACGTCGTCCACCACCCGCAGGAACGGGTTGCGCGGCGGCGCAGGGTCCGGCGCGCCCGACATGCCGCCCCACGAGCCTCGCCCGCTGAACACCACGATGTCGCCGCGGCCGATGCTCCGGAAGTGATAGACGAGCTTGCTCACCAGCACCCGGTCGCCGGTCAGCAGGGTGTCCTCCATCGAGGCGGAGGGAATCCGGTACACCTGGACGACGAACGCCTTGACCACCAGCATGAGGACGATCGCCGCCAGCACGATGATCATCAGCCGGCGCCAGGAGCCTCTCCGCTTCCGGCCCGTGGTGTTTTCCTCAGCAGCGGAGGCCTGGTCCTCGTCCGGGGGCGCGCCGGGATCGCGCTGATCGTTGGTCATGATTCCCCCCGGCCCGGACGGCGGCGGGTTTCAGTGTGTCATATCTTGTGATAGGTGAGCCCGAGTTTCTCCCGCGCCGAGCTCAGGGCGTTCACCGGCGGTACTCTTCCTGACCTCATCGATAACGGCGTCAAGCTGCTCTTCTGCGGCATCAATCCCGGCCTGCGCAGCGTCGCCATCCAGGCCCACTTCGCGCCGCGCGGCAACCGCTTCTATCCGGCGCTGCTGCGGTCCGGTATCACCGGTCACCTGATCGACGCGTCGGCCGGCCTCGCCGACGCCGACCGGGCCTACCTGCTCGGCCGCGGCATCGGCATCACCAGCCTGGTCGCCCGGGCCACCGCCGGCGCGGACGAACTCGGCCCGGCCGAGCTGACCGAAGGCAAGAAGCGCCTCACCCGCACCGTCCGGAAATTCCGCCCGCGGGCCGTCGCCATCCTCGGCATCACCGCCTACCGGACCGCCTTCGGCCTGCCCCGGGCCACCCCCGGCCGCCAGCCCGGCGACCTGGAGGGCGCCCAGCTCTGGGTCGTGCCCAATCCCAGCGGGCGCAACGCTCACGCCCCCCTGGACACCCTGGCCGCCGCCTACCGCGAGGTCGCCCTGGCCGCCGGCATCACGCCGGAGCCGTGACGAGCCAGCGTCTCAGGCCGGCCCAGGGGCGGCGCGGCGTCACACCACCAGGCTAGCTTAGATACGACCATTCGGACCCGGCAGGAGCGCGGATGACGATCCAGTACGTGCGCGTCGCAGGCACCAGCTACCAGCGCGGCCTGCAGTACGGCCAGCAGGCCGCGGAGCGCGTGCGGCGGTCGGTGCAGGCCTACCAGCGGACCTTCGAGCACTTCGCGGGGTGGGACTGGGCGACGGTCCGGCGCGAGGCGGCCCGGTTCGAGGCGCCCGTCCAGGCGTTCCGGCCGGCCTACGTCGAGGAGCTGCGCGGCATCGCGGACGGCGCCGGCCTCGACCTGGCCGACGTGCTGGCGATTAACGTCCGCACCGAGGTGATGTACGCGGCCCAGGCCCGCCACGCCCCCCGGCAGGCACCAGAAACAACGAAAACACCGAAGACACCAGCCGAGTGCAGCGCGTTCGCCTGCGTCCCGGCGCCCGGGCAGCCAGGCCCGGCGCTCATCGGCCAGAACTGGGACTGGCTGCTGCACTCGGCGCAGACCATCGTGGTGCTGGAGGTCCGCCAGGACGACGGCCCGGACTTCGTCACCGTGGTCGAGGCGGGGCTGCTGGCCAAGGCGGGGATGAACGCGGCCGGCCTCGGCCTGGCGACGAACGCGATGGTGACCGACGCGGACGTCGGCGAGCCCGGCCTGCCCTACCACGTGCTGCTGCGCGCCATCCTCGACTGCGCCACCGTCACCGACGCCCTCGAGGCGCTGCAGGGCGGCCCGCGTTCCTCCTCGGCCAACTACCTGATCGCCCACGCCAGCGGCAGCGCCCTTAATATCGAGGCCGCCCCCGGCGACTTCACCCGGCTCTACCCGCTGTACCCCGAGAACGGCGTGCTCCTGCACACCAACCACTTCCTGGCCCCCCGCCTCCACGCCGGACCGGAAACGGACCTGTCCCTGTGGGCCATGCCCAGCAGCCAGGTCCGGCTGCAGCGCCTCCAGGCCGCCCGGCAGGCGAGCGACCCCCGGACCCTCGACGACTTCCAGGCCATCCTGACCGACCACGCCGACTACCCGCACAGCATCTGCGCCCACCCCGAGCCGGCCGCCCACCCGTGCGAGCAGGGCCAGACCATCGCCTCGCTGCTGATGGACCTGACCGCCGGCCAGCTCTGGCTCGCGGCCGGCAACCCCTGCCAGGCCCCCTACGAGCAGCTGACCGTCAAGCTGTGACCCTGCCCGCGCAGGCCCTGACCTCACTGGTGCGGCCGCGCGCGCTCGAGCCGGGGGACCGGGTGGCGGTGCTCTGCGTCAGCGGCCCGGTCGAGCCCGGCGCGCTGGCGGCCGGCCTGGACGCGCTGCGGTTCGCCGGCCTGGACCCGGTCACCTACCCGTCCGCCCACGATCCCGGCACCATGCGCCGCTACCTGGCCGGCGACGACGCGATGCGGGCCGGGGACCTGCGGTCCGCGCTCACCGACCCGGGCATCGCCGGGGTCATGTTCGCCCGCGGCGGCTACGGCGCGCAGCGCACCCTGGAGGCGATGGACTGGAACGGCCTGGCCGGCATCCCCCCGAAGGTGGTGGCCGGCTACTCCGACATCACCGCGGTGCTGGAAGCGGTGGCGGTCCGGCTGGGCTGGGCGTCGGTGTTCGGCCCGATGGTCGCCATCAGGGAGGGCGCGGCGCATTACTCGTTCGGCTCCCTGCTCCGTACCCTGATGCGGCCGGAGCAGGCGACCGTGATCCGGTACCCGCAGGCCGTCACCGTAGTCCCCGGCGCGGCCCGCGGCGTCACCACCGGCGGCACGCTCAGCCTGCTGGTCACCTCGCTGGGCACCGGCACGTCCCGGCCGGCCCGCGGCGGCATCCTGCTGCTCGAGGACGTCGGCGAGGAGGACTACCGCATCGACCGGATGCTGACCCAGCTGCGGCGCTCGGGCTACCTCGACGGGGTGGCCGGCATCGTGACCGGCACCTTCACCGACTGCGGGCCGCCCGAGGCGATCCAGGACATCCTGGCCGAGCGGCTCGCCCCCCTCGGCGTGCCCATGATCGCCGGGGCCAACGTCGGCCACGGCGGCCAGGTCCAGGCCTTCCCCTACGGCATCGCGGCCGAGTTCGACGCCGGCACTGCCACCCTGCGCCTCCTCGACCCCCCACTCAGCGGGCAGAGCTGAGCTAGCCGACCGAACGCATCCGCTCCGCCAGCCCCGCCTGCACCCGCCGCGGCCACAGCGGGCCGCCGTAAATGAACCCGGTGTAGCCCTGCACGAGAGTGGCGCCCGCTTGCAGCCGCTCCCAGGCATCGTCCGCCGTCTCGATCCCGCCCACCGCGATCAGCACCAGCCGGTCCCCGGCCCGCGCCCGCAGCCGCCGGAGCACCGCCAGCGACCGGTCCCGCAGCGGCGGCCCCGACAGGCCGCCCGCCCCGGCCGCCGCCACCTGCGCCGCCGGGCTGGCCAGGCCGTCCCGCGCGATCGTGGTGTTGGCCGCGATGATCCCGTCAAGACCCAGCTCGAGCGCCAGGTCGGCGACCGCGTCCACGTCCGCGTCGGCCAGGTCCGGCGCGATCTTGACCAGCAGCGGCACCCGGCGCCCACCCGGCCCGGCGGCCGCCGCGTCGAGCGCCGAGCGCACCGCGGCCAGCACCGGCCGCAGCCGGTCCGCCGCCTGCAGGTCACGCAGCCCCGGCGTGTTCGGCGAGCTGACGTTGACCACCACGTAGTCGGCCACCG
>JAICWX010000560.1 GCA_025934635.1 Streptosporangiaceae bacterium
CGGGGCCGGACGATGAGGATCGCCACCGCGATCATCAGGGTCAGCGTGAACAGGGTGTCGGGCAGGATGGAGGACTCGAGCCAGATCTGCCGCGAGTCGAACAGCGTCGGCGCGGCGGCCAGCACCGTGCCCCAGCCGGGCAGCCCGCGGGTGCGGAGCACCGCGTAAATCAGCGTCCCGAGCAGCAGGCCCATCACGTGCTGCACCGTGGTCACCAGCAGCAGGCTGTGGAACGGCTGCAGCGCGTGCAGCATGAGCGGGTACCCGGCCGGCCGCAGCTCCGACAGCGGCAGCAGCTGGACGCTCTGCTTCATGTAGGAGAAGGAGTCCTGGATGAGCAGGGCCGGCTTGAAGCCGAGCGCGGCGATCACCCGCGGGATGACGGACACGCAGGCCGCGATGACGAACAGCCGGTGGTGACGCCACAGCGCGGCGGGTTTCAGGCCGGCCGCGACGGCCGTAACCTGTCGTGCGTCCCAGGAGATCTCCGGCGGCCACAGCCGGAAGCTCCGCGGCCGCCCCGGCGCGGCCTCATCCGGCGACGCCGAACCTTCACCGCGCTGGCTCGTTCCGAGGTCGGTCAACGAGTATCCCTCCTCCTGGCACCTGAACAATAGTTGGTCACTATGCGAACCGAGAACGAAACGCCGGCCCGCGGGCCGCTGGTCCCGGCCGCGCTGCGCCGCGCCGCCGTCCGCCCCGGCGGCCTGTGGCGCGCCGTCGAGGTCATCGAGAGCACCGGCTCGACCAACGCCGACCTGCTGGCCCGGGCGCTGCGCGGCGAGCCGGAAGGCACCGTGCTGGCCACCGAGCACCAGCAAGCGGGCCGCGGCCGGATGGGCCGCAGCTGGACCACCCCGCCGCGCGCCGCCCTGACGTTCTCCCTGCTGGTACGCCCGGCGCAGGTACCTCCGGCCCGGCGCGGCTGGCTGCCCCTGCTCACCGGCGTCGCCGTCGTCGAGGCCATCGCCAGCGTGACCGGCGTGGCCACCAGCCTGAAATGGCCAAACGACATCCTGGCCAGCACCAGCGACAGCACCGGCAAGCTCGTCGGCATCCTGGCCGAGGCGGCCGCCGACGCGATCGTCGTCGGCATCGGCGTCAACGTCTCCACCGGGCCCGGTGAACTCCCCGAACGCGGCCCCGGCGCCCTGCCCGCCACCTCCCTGCTGATGGCGGGCGCGCCAGCGGAAACCCTCGACCGCAACCCGCTCCTGCTCGCCATCCTGGCCGCCTTCGAGCGCTGGTACCTAACCTGGCGTGAGGCAAAAGGCGACCCAGACGACAGCGGCCTGCGCCACCGCTACACCGAGCTATCCGGCACGATCGGCCGTCACGTCCGGGCCGAACTCCCCGGCGGTCAGGCGCTCTCCGGCCCGGCGATCGGCGTCGACGCCGACGGCAGGCTGCTAGTCGGCTCCTCCTCCGGAACCGGCGCCGTCTCGGTCGCCGCCGCCGACGTCGTCCACCTGCGCTGATCCGCCCCAGCGGACCGCGGCGCGAACGCCAGCAAAGCCGCCAGGCAGGCGACCGGCACCGCGGGCACCAGGTAGCGCAGGTCGAAGTCGGCCACCAGCGGCGGCACCACCAGGATCGTCACCGCGAACACCCACGGCAGCCCGGGAGCCCGCACCCGCCGCCGGATCGCCATCGCGCCCAGCCCGGCCAGCAGGATCACCCCGAGCAGCGTCCCGGGCAGGTAGGCGTAGCGCTGGTAGGTCACCAGCCACCGGCCGTACGGCTGCACCACCCGGGTCGGCGCCGGGCGCCCCTGGTTGTACAAGGCCTGGTCACCGGCCACCGTCCCGCCGCCGCGGGTCACCATGCGAGCCGGCACCCAGGCGGTGGCGGCGTCGGCGAACTGATAGCGGTCCACGATCGCCGCATCCGGGTGGACCGGCCGCTTCCAGTAAAAGCTCAGCGCGACGTCGTGCCCCACCGCGGCGGCGTACCCGGCCGGCTGGGCCGCGATGGCCCGCAGCGCGAAGTGCAGCGCGAGCCGGTTGGTCCTGGCCGCGAACCGCCCGCCCGGCCGCGCCCGCAGGGCGGATTGACCGGACCAGATGTACAGCGAGGAAGCCACCCGGGGGCCCGGCGGCGGGCACAGCGCCCGCTGGCCGGCCGGCGGCTTGATCACCGCGCAGTTCGCGAACGACATCGTCCGCGACCACAGGTACACCCCGTCGCTCCTGGTCAGGCTGAACTGGTGCTCGTGCTGGCTGAACCAGCCGGAGTAGGCCGCCACCGGCGCCGCCCCGGCCAGCACGGCGGCCAGCACCGTGACCACGCCCGCCCGCCGGATCAGCAGCGCGCCCAGCAGCACCACGAGCAGCACGGCCAGCAGCACCAGCCCGACCGGCCACAGCAGCGCCGCCAGGCCGAGCAAAAAAGCCGCCACGACCGTGCTCACCCACCGCCGCTGGCCCGGTGACCGCAGCAGCAGGTACAGCGCCACCACAACCAGCAGGCCGAACGGGATGTCTGGTACCGCATCGCCCTCGAGCTGCAGCTCGTACGCATCGAAGAGCACCGGGACGGCGGCGAGGGTCGCGGCCCAGCCGGGCAGCCCGTAGCGGCGGCCCAGCCGGTAAATGAGCACGCCCATGACCAGGCCCATCGCGTGCTGGACGGCGGCCACCACGGCCAGCGCGTGGACCCCCGAGCCGTGCGCCGGCTTCAGTGCCCAGAGCATGAACCCGTAGCCGCCCACCCGGCTCGGATCGGGGATCAGCCGCAGCCCGGTGGCCAGGTACGACGCCGAATCGCCGCCGAACCACATGATCGGCCGGAAGGCCAGCGCGGCCAGTACCCGCAGCGCCAGCGCGGCCAGCAGCACCAGGCCGAACAGCCAGTGCCCCCGTATCCGTCGTGCCAAGCCCACGCGCGGAGTTTACGTGCTGAGGCCCCGGCTCGCCGGACGTGCCAGTATTTGCGTATGACCTCCGATCGCTCGCTCATCGAAGATGAGCATCTCGTCCTGCGGCTCCACCCGCACTGGAAGACGCTGGTCCGGCCGCTGGCGGTGGCGGTCGTGGTCATCGCGGCCGCCCTGGTGGCCGAGGTGCTGATCCCGTCGGGCTCGGCGGGCAACATCGGACGGCTGGCGGTGGCCGTGGTCGCGATCCTGATCCTGATGATCTGGCTGATGGTGCCGATCCTGCGCTGGCGGACGACGGTGTTCGAGCTGACCAACCGGCGGCTGCGGATGCGGGACGGCATCATCACCCGGCACGGCCGGGACATCCCGCTGGCCCGGATCAACGACGTCTCGTTCAGCAAGGGCCTGCTCGACCGGCTGCTCGGCAGCGGCCGCCTGGTGGTGGAGTCGGCCGGCGAGCACGGCCAGATCGTGCTCACCGACATCCCTCATGTGGAGGCCACCCAGGGCACGCTCTACCGCCTGGTCGAGGAGGAGCAGCTCCGGCTGGATCAGGACCAGCGGAACCACCCCTGATCACCCCTGACCCGCCCGGGGGTGTCCGTTCGCCCGAGAAGCGCAAGCCGGTGTGGCCGGGACGGTGAACCGGGCTCGTTCGGCCCGAATTTTATTTTTCTACCTGCACCGTGGCCGACTGGCCGAGCGTGCGGCCCCCGCTGTCCTGGGCCGACACGGCGAAGAACGGTCCGGTCGTGTTCACCGTGATCATCGTCTCGAAGCCCGAACGCCGCTGCGAGCCGACCGGCGCCAGCGCGCTCCCGGCCGGGCCCGCGAGCACCGTCCAGGTGTCCACGGCGGTGGCCCCGTTCCAGCTGGCGTAGACGACCGAACC
>JAICWX010000109.1 GCA_025934635.1 Streptosporangiaceae bacterium
CGGTCACGCGACCCGCACTCGGCCGAATCGTGCCCGTACCACAACGCGGCAGCAACCCCGGCCCCGGGAACCCGCACTGAGCCGCAATTTCGCGCCCGCGCGGCGCCCGGCCCGGGGATATGTGGCTAAGCGGTATTGCGCGATGGCAGCATTGATGCTCCATCGATGTCGTCAGCCCTGCCGTCCAGGACACGGCGGACTGGCGCCGGGCGCATCGCGGGCACCACCTGCCCCGCGAGACCCGCCCGTGAGACTCGCCCCGCGTACCGGATGCTCACCGCGCATGTGTCACTGCGGCCCATCGCGCCGTGTTCCGGAGGGCGTCCGCCATGCGAGTGCCCTAGGCAGTCGCGTCCGGCGGGATGTTGAAGGGGGTGATGACCTGGATAGGGGCCGGCGCGGTGACGATGGAGCCGTCCAGCGCGCCGTGCGCCTGCATGATGATCTGGCAGGCGCGGTGCATGTCCCGGCGCAGGTCGTGGTAGAGCACGGCCGACAGCCGGCCCGCCTGGAGCAGGTCCCGGTTGTCCCGGTCCAGGTCGTGCGCGATGAACGCCCGGCACCGGCGCTGCCGGGCGTCGAAGGCGCCGAGGATCGCCCGGTTGCCGCCGCCGATTGAGTAGACGGCCTCGATGTCCGCGTGCCGGTCCAGGGCGCCCAGCGCCAGCTCGTAGACCGAGGTGTCGAGCCCGTCGCTGTCGGTGATCTCGGCCAGGCGCCGGTCCGGCCACCGCTCGCGGATCGCGGACCGGAAGCCGATCTCGCGCTCCTCCTCGCCGCGGAACACGCTGCGGCTCAGCGCGACCAGGATGCGGCTATCGCGGCCCGAAGCGCCCGGGGATCCCGAGGACCCCGAGGGCCCCGAAGGGCCCGACGGGCCGGCCGAGTCGCCGAGCCACTGGTTCACCAGATAAGCCGCGGTCGCGCCGGCCGAACGGTTGTCCATCCCCACGTAGGCCACCCGCTTGCTGAACGGCAGGTCGCTCACCAGCGTGACCACCGGGATTCCCGCCTCGCTCAGCCGCTGGACCGCGGCGTTGACCTCCGGTGCTTCCGGCGCCTTGAGGATGACCCCGCGCGAGCCCCGCCGGGCGATGGCGTCCAGCGCAGCGGCGATCTCGCCCGGCTCGCCCTTCTCGCGGAAGTCGAACCGGGACCGCACCACCGCGGGACGCAGCGACGGCAGTTCCCGCTCGAGCGCGCCCTTGACCGCGGAGGAGAACCGGTCGGGCGTCTGCATCACGATGTCGATCATGAACACCCGGCCGTTGAGCCGCAGCTGGCTGCGCTGGCGGTCCAGGTCGGCGATGGCCTGCCTGATGTCGTTGACGGTGCTCGGGCGGACGCCGCCGCGCTGGTTGAGGACGCGGTCCACGGTGGCCTCGCTCACGCCGGCCTGGCGGGCGATCTCGCGGATCGGGTAGGGATGAGCCATGACACATCCTGATGGATTGATGAGGTTTTTCTGATCCGACCATACCCGGGCCAAACGGACCGTCCAAGGATCCGCGGCCGTCGGAAAAGTCACAGACAGAAGCCCTCGGCAGGTGAGCCGGGGTATCCGTCAAAATGACGGATTTTTGATGGTTTCGGACTTGTTGACTTGGCGGATTCGCTCATGCAGTGTCGAGTTCATCGCAACGATGACGTGCGGACGGGCGGGTGCTCACAATGGAAATGCTGGTCGGCGGCAGCTGGCAGCGGGCGGCGAGCGGCCGCACCGAGGACGTCGGCGACGGCGCCAAGCTGCTCACCGGCGGCGAGCGCGACGGCGCCATCGTCGCCCCGGCCGTCGTCACCGGGGCCGACCCGCGGTCGCCGCTCAGCCAGGACGAGCCGTTCGGCCCGGAGGGCCCCCGCTCCGCGGTGGCCGAGATGACCGACACCAAGACCGTCATCCTGCACGGCCGACCCTGGTAAAGGAAGATCTCATGACTACCACCAAGACCGTACGGCTGACCACCGCCCAGGCCCTCGTGACCTACCTGTCCCGGCAGTACTCCGTCGCCGACGGCCAGCGCCGCCGGCTGATCCCCGCCACCCTGGGCATCTTCGGCCACGGCAACGTGGCCGGCCTGGGTCAGGCCCTGGACCAGCTCAGCGACGCGATGCCGTTCATCCAGGGCCGCAACGAGCAGGCCCTGGTGCATGCGGCCACCGCGTTCGCCAAGCACAGCCGCCGGCACGCCACCCTGGCCGTGACCGCCTCGATCGGCCCGGGCGCGCTGAACATGGTCACCGGGGCGGCACTGGCCACCGTCAACCGGCTGCCGGTGCTGCTGCTGCCGGGCGACACCTACGCGACCCGGCACCAGGGCCCGGTGCTGCAGCAGCTGCAGCACCCGGTCGAGGCCGACGTCACCGCGAACGACGCGTTCCGCCCGGTCTGCCGGTTCTTCGACCGCATCACCCGCCCCGAGCAGCTGCTCACCGCGCTGCCCGCGGCCATGCGGGTGCTCACCGACCCGGCCGCCGCCGGGGCGGTCGTGATCTCGCTGCCGCAGGACATCCAGGCCCACGCCTACGACTGGCCGGCCGGGTTCCTGGCCGGACGGGACTGGCTCATCCGCCGCCCCCAGCCCGACCCGGCCGAGGTCGACGCGGTGCTGGCGCTGCTGGCCGCCGCGGAACGGCCGCTGATCATCGCGGGCGGCGGCGTCATCTACTCCGGCGCCACCGCCGAGCTCGAGCGGCTGGCCGGGGCGGCCGGCATCCCGGTGGCCGAGACCTTCGCCGGCAAGGGCGCCGTGCAGCAGCGGGAATGGTGGCAGCTCGGCGGGATCGGCCTGGAGGGAACTCCCGCGGTCAACGCGCTGGCCCGCGAGGCCGACCTGGTGCTGACCGTCGGGTCGCGGCTGACCGACTTCGCCACCGCCTCCCACTCGCTGTTCGCCAACCCGGCGGTCCGGTTCGCCAGCATCAACGTCAGCCCGCACGACGCCGGCCGGCTCGGCGCCACTGGCATCATCGCCGACGCCCGGCCGGCCCTGGCCGCGCTGGCCGACGGCGCGGCCCGCGTAGGCCTGCGGGCCCCCGCCGACTGGAAAGACCGGACCGAACGGGTGAACGGCGAGTGGGCCGCCGCTCGCGCCGCCGCGCTCGACCCCGAGCGGGCGTTCGACCCGGCCTCCCCCGTTCCTTCGGGGGGGCTCGGGGGGGTAGTCCCCCCCGGAGCTAGCGGAGCCCCGGACGTGGTCACTACCACCGGCGCGACCCTGACCCAGGGCCAGGTCATCGGGATCCTGCAGGAGCAGGCCCGGGACGGCGACGTCGTGATCGCCGCCGCCGGCGGCCCGCCCGGGGACCTGCTGAAGGTGTGGGACGCGACCGGCGGCCGCCGCTGCCACCTGGAGTTCGGCTTCTCCTGCATGGGCTACGAGATCCCGGCCGCGCTCGGCGTCCGGCTGGCCGAGGCCGACCCGGCCGCGCGGGTCGTCTCGTTCCTCGGCGACGGCACCTTCCTGATGGCACCGACCGAGCTGGTCACCGCCGCCCAGGAGGGCCTGGCCGTCACCCTGGTGGTCCCCGAGAACCAGGGTTACCAGGTGATTCACCGGCTGCAGATGCTGCGCAGCGGACGCGAGTTCGGCAATGAGTTCCGCTACCGCACCCAGCCACTCGACCTGGCCGGCCAGGAGGCGGCCAAGGCGCCGCGGCTGGAAGGCGACTACCTCAGCCTGGACCTGGTGCAGGTCGCGGCCGGCCTCGGCGCCCGCGCCCGCCGCGCCAGCACCGCCGCCGAACTGCGGGAGGCCCTGTCGGAGACCCGCGGCCATCCCGGCCCGGTCGTGATCGTGGTGCCTGTCATCCCGCACGCCGACCTGCCCGGCGCGGGAGTGTGGTGGGACGTCGCCCCGGCCGAGGTGTCCGCCCTGGAGACCACCGCCGGCCTGCGGTCCGAGTACGAGACCGACCTGGCCGGGCAGCGGTGGTTCGGTTGAGCGCCGCCACGGTCAACGGCCCCCTCAACCACGGCCCACTCAACCACGGCCCACTCAACCACGGCCCACTCAACCACGGCCCCCTCAACCACGGGTCCCTGGCCGCCGCCGTCCGGTCCGGCACGGCGACGCTCGGCACCTTCATCGGCGGCGCGTCGCCGGTGGCGGCCGAGGTCTGCGCCGCGGCCGGCGTCGACTGGGTGCTGCTCGATCTCGAGCACGGGGCCGGCGGCGAGGAGCAGGTCCGCGACGTGGTGCCCGCCGCCGGGAGCTACGGCGTCCCGACCGTGGTGCGGGTGGAATCCGCGGCCCGCATCCGGATGGGCCGCGTGCTCGACGCCGGGGCCGCGGGCATCATGCTGCCCCGCATGAACACGGTGCAGGAGGTCGCCGAGGCGGTCCTGCACCTGCGCTACCCGCCGGCCGGCGACCGGGGGGTGGCCACCTACAACCGGGCCTGCCGGTTCGGCCTCGACCCGGGTGCCCTCGACCGGGCCAACGCCGAGATCCTCGGCGTGGTCCAGATCGAGTCGGCCACCGCGGTCGGGAACGCCGAGGCGATCGCCGCCCTGGACGGGGTGGACGTCCTGTTCGTCGGCCCCCGGGACCTCAGCCACGACCTCGGCGTTCCCGGCGACCTCACCGCGCCGGCCTTCACCGAGGCCCTCGAGCGCGTGCTGGCGGCGGGCCGCAAGCACGGCAAGGCCTGCGGGCTGCTGGTGAACGACGGCGCCGCCGCCGCCCAGCGGCTGGAACAGGGCTGGACGTTCGTCGGCATCGGCTCGGACTCCACCCTGCTGGCCGCCGCGGTCACCACTGAGTTCGGCCGCGCTCGCAGTCCCTCCCAGAACCAAGGAACACCGCGATGAAAACCTCCGACGACGGATACGCCCAGCCCGGCATCGGCCTGATCAGCGTGGGCTGGATGGGCAAGCTGCACAGCCGCGCCTACCAGGCCATCCCGCTGGTCTATCCCGAGCTGAAGATCCGGCCCCGGTTCGTGCACGCGGCCGACACCGCCGCCGACCGGGCCGACTATGCCCGCGAGGTCCTCGGCTACGCCCGGGCCGGCACCGACTACCGGGACGTGCTCGCCGATCCCGAGGTCGATGTCGTCTCCATCTGCGCGCCGAACATGCTGCACCGCGAGATCGGCGTCGCCGCCGCCCGGGCCGGCAAGCCGTTCTGGATCGAGAAGCCGGTCGGACGGGACGCCGCCGAGACCGCCGCGGTCGCCGCCGCGGCCCGCGCGGCCGGCCTGGTCACCTCGATCGGCTACAACTACCGGCACGTCCCCGCGGTGGAACGGGTCCGCGAGCTGATCGCGGCCGGGCGGCTCGGCCGCATCACCAACGTGCGCGCGGTGTTCTTCAACAGCTACGCGGCCGAGCCCAACGGAGCCCTGTCCTGGCGGTTCCTCCGCGACCAGGCCGGCAGCGGCGCCCTCGGCGACCTGCTCAGCCACGTGGTCGACCTCATGCAGTACGTGGTGGCGCCGATCGCCGAGGTCAGCTCGCTGCTGTCCACCGTGCACGCCCAGCGGCCCATCCTGCCGATGGGATCGGCCACCCACTTCGCCGTGATCCAGGACGGCGAGCTCGGCGAGGTCGAGAACGACGACTACGTGGCCGCCCTGGTCCGGTTCGGTGCCGGACCTGCTGGGGGCGCCCCGCACGCGGCGGGTGCGGTCGGCACGCTGGAGGCGTCCCGGGTCAGCGTCGGCCCGGAGTGCGCGCTCGGCTTCGAGATCTACGGCACCGAGGGTTCCGCCGTCTGGAACTTCGAGCAGATGAACGAGCTGCGGCTGTGCCTGGGCAGCAAGGGCCCCGACCGCGGCTACACCACCGTCCTCGGCAACTCCGCCCTGGGCGACTACGCCCGCTTCCAGCCGGGGCCGGGCAACAGCATGAGCTACGACGACCTGAAGGTCATCGAGGCGAAGAAGTTCCTGGTCGCGGTGACCGGCGGCGAGCAGCGCAACTCGACGATCGAGGAGGCGCACGCGGACGCCGAGGTCATCGCCGCGACGGCGGCCTCGGCCCGGGACGGCGCCTGGCACCAGGTCACGCCGGTCCCCGGGGCCACCTTCGGGCATCCCTGATGACAGTCGACGTCATCACCTTGCACCTGCCGCTGACCGACCAGACCCGCCACCTGGCCGGCGAGGCCTTCCTGGCCCGGGTCAAGCCGGGCTCGATCCTGGTCAACTGCGGCCGCCGCCGATCCCGGCTGGCGCCCGTGTACCGAAGGAGATCCACGCATCATGACCACCCCCGCAGACAAGATCGCCGGCGCGCCCATCTCCTGGGGCGTGTGCGAAGTGCCCGGCTGGGGCTACCAGCTCGCCCCCGACCGGGTCCTGACCGAGATGCAGCAGGTGGGGCTGGCCGCCACCGAGTTCGGGCCGGACGGCTTCCTGCCCGCCGACCCGGCGCGGATGGCGGGCCTGCTCGCCGCCCACCACCTGACCGCGGTCGGCGGCTTCACCCCGGTGGTGCTGCACGAGCCCGCGCACGACCCGGCGCCGGAGATCGAGCGGCTGCTCGACGGCTACGACGCGGCGCACGCCGGCGTCCTGGTGCTGTCCGCCGCCACCGGCCGCGACGGCTACGACGCCCGGCCCGACCTGGACGAGGCGGGCTGGAAGAGGCTGCTCGCCAACCTCGACCGGCTCACCGCCCTGGCCGCCGCGCGCGGCGTCAGCGCCGTCCTGCACCCGCACGTCGGCACCATGGTCGAGCGCGGCGAGGAGGTCCAGCGGGTGCTCGCGGGCTCGGGCATCTCGCTGTGCCTGGACACCGGCCACCTGCTCATCGGCGGGACCGACCCGGCCGAGCTGACCCGGCAGGCCCCCGAGCGCGTCGCGCACACCCACTTCAAGGACGTCAACGACCAGATCGCGGCCCAGGTCCGGTCCGGCCGGCTGACCTACACCGAGGGGGTCAGGCGCGGGATGTACCGGCCGCTGGGCAGCGGCGACGTCGACTTCGCCGCGATCGTCAGCCACCTGCGGAACCGTGGCTACGACGGCTGGTACGTCCTAGAGCAGGACACCATCTTGACCGGGGAACCGCGCGGCGAGGGCCCGGTCGCCGAGGTCCGGCAGAGCGCCGGCTACCTCCGCGCGCTGCTGACCCCCGGCGGCTGAGGGGCCGGGTGCCCGGGAGCCCGGGGAAGCGCCGCCCGCCCGGGAGCAAAGGGAGGCGCCACCCGCCCGGGAGCCAGGGGTAGCGCCGGTCGCCGCGGCGCCAGGGCCAGCACGGCACCGGGGGGCAGGTCCCTGATCTCGATCCGGGCACCGGCCCGGCCCAGCGCGTCCCGGGCCTGGACCACAGCCGGAAGGGCGGCGGGGGAGCACAGGTAGAGGACCCGCGCGTACCCCTCCGGACGGCCGAGGCCGGGCGGCCGGACGGCTGGGGGACACGGGCCGTCGCCGGCCCGGGTGAGCAGCTCCCGCATGACCGCGGCCGTGTCGCCGGCCGCAGTGCGGGCGACCGCGGCCTGGACCGCCCAGCACTGGCCGGCCCAGGACACCGCCGCCCCGCGCGGCCAGTGCAATTCGCCATCGGGCACGCTCCCGCGAAAGCCGCCCTGGCGGCTGGCGCGGATGCCCCGCTCGCCGCGCCAGGTCGCCCGGGCCCGCCGGTACGCCGTCGTGGCCTGCAGGGTCAGCCGCACCGCGGTGACCGCCCGGGTGTGCGCCAGCCGGGACGGGGCAGGCGGCCCGGCCGGGTAGGGCAGGCCGCAGGCGGCCAGCCCGGTCCGGGTGACCCAGACCCAGGGCGGCCCCGGGCCGAGCCGGGCCGATTCGGCCAGGCCGAGGTTCCGCCACCGGGAGACCACCCCGCTAGCCCGCTCCGCCCCGATGCCGAGGACCACGGCGAGCTGGTCAAGCTGCACTGCCTGCATCTCGGCGGTGAACGCCAGCGCGTCGCTTTCGCGCCTCACCAGCCCCGACAGCATTTCCCCCCGTCGGTCACTATTGGTCATAATGCAGCTACATTACGCCCGGTTTATAGCGTTCGGGACCAGTTCTGGCCAGTTAGGTTCTTCCCGAAACTGCGGTGCTCGCTCTCGTCGTCCAGGGTGAAGCCGGCCCGCTGGTAGATGCCCCGGGCCGAGGCCAGCACGTCGTTGGTCCACAGCGTGATGCGGGTGTACCCGGCCTGGCGGGCGAACCGCAGGACCTCCTCGACCAGCCGGGCGCCGATGCCCAGGCCGCGGGCCCACGGCTCGACCAGCAGCAGCCGCAGCCGCGCGGTGCTGGCGTCCTCGCGCACGCAGAACACGCAGCCGGCCTGCACGCCGTCGACCTCGGCGATCCAGGCCGCCTCGGCGTCGGCGTCCCGGTTGTCCACGTAGTCCGCGACGATCCGGGCCACCAGGGCCTCGTACGAGTCGTCCCAGCCGAACTCCGCCGCGTACACCGCCCCGTTCCGCTGCACCACCCAGCCCATGTCGCCCGGACGCGGCGCCCGCAGCAGGTACCCGCGCGGCCGCGGCGACTCGGTCAGCGTCTCGGTGATCACCCGCATCGCCTCGAGCAGCCGCCGCTGGCTGTCCCCGGGCACCCCGGCCAGCAGGCCGCGGATCTGCTCGGCCGACTGCGCGTCCAGGCCCGCGATGACCTCCAGGCCGCGGCCGGTCAGCCTGATGACCTGACGGCGCCCGTCGGCGGCCGAACGCTCCCGGCCGACCAGTCCGTCTGCCTCGAACCGGGCCAGGATGCGGCTCAGGTAACCCGGGTCGATGTCGACCACGCGGCGCAGGTCGGCGACCTCGCTGGCGTCCCGCTGCCCCAGTTCGAACAGCAGCCGCGCCTCGGTCAGCGAGTACGGCGTGTCCAGGTACTTGCCGTGCAGCAGCCCGATCACGTTCGTGTAGAACCGGTTGAACTCCCGTACCGCGGCCACCGCGGCATCCTCCGCGACATTCCCGTCTCCCGCCGGCCCGCTCGTCCTCGCCCGCTCTTCCACCGTCATCTAGTTCCCGCCGCCTCCGATTGATTGCCAAAGTCAATCATATACATGCCTAGGTCAATGATCATAGGATGGACAGAGACGACATCTCAGGAAGGCGGCAGGCATGCGGATGCGGACGCTCGGCGGTACCGGGATCAAGGTGAGCCCTTACTGTCTCGGCGCGATGATGTTCGGCGCGTGGGGCAACACCGACCACGAGGACAGCATCCGCATCATCCACGCCGCGCTGGACGCCGGCATCAACTTCGTGGACACCGCCGACGTCTACTCGGCGGGGGAGTCCGAGGAGATCGTCGGGAAAGCCCTCGAAGGCCGGCGCGACGACGTGGTCCTCGCCACCAAAGCGCACAGCCCGATGGGCCAGGACCCGAACATGCGCGGCAACTCGCGCCGCTGGATCGTCCGCGAGGTGGAGAACAGCCTGCGCCGCCTGCAGACCGACTACATCGACCTGTACCAGATGCACCGCCCCGACCCGGACACCGACATCGACGAGACCCTGTCCGCGCTGTCCGACCTGGTGCACAGCGGCAAGGTCCGGGCGATCGGCTCGTCCACGTTCCCGGCCGCCCAGATCGTCGAGGCGCAGTGGGCCGCCGAACGCCGCGGCCACGTGCGGTTCCGCTGCGAGCAGCCGCCCTACTCGGTCTTCGTCCGCGGCATCGAGGCCTCGGTCCTGCCGGCCTGCCAGGCCTACGGCATGGGCGTGATCGCCTGGAGCCCGCTGGCCGGCGGCTGGCTGACCGGCCGGTACCGCAAGGACGCCGACGTCGACATGAGCATCGGCCGGGCCCAGCGCATCCCGCAGCGATTCGACCCGAAGGTCCCCGGGAACTCGGCCAAGCTGGCCGCGGTGGAGGAGCTCATCAAGATCGCGGCCGACGCCGGCTGCTCGCTGACCCACCTGGCGCTGGCCTTCGTGACCACCCACCCCGGCGTGACCTCGGCCATTATCGGCCCGCGGACCATGGACCAGCTCACCGACCTGCTGGCGGGCGCGGACGTGACCCTGGGCGACGACGTGCTCGACCGGATCGACCAGATCGTCCCGCCGGGCGTGACGCTCAACCCGGCCGACGCGGGCTGGCAGCCGCCCTCCCTGACCGATCCCGCCGCGCGCCGCCGCCCGCTGTCCGCCCGCGCCGCGGGCTAACCGGGCGGAGCCGGCGCCGCCGGGCGCTTGGCCGCGGCCATCTGATCGAGCACCGGGACGAGCCACTCGCGCGCCCGCTCCGGGGTTAGGCCCAGGTCAGCCAGCGGGCCGCCGCCATGATTTTCCTCCTCCTCGAGCGCGCTCAGCAGGATGTGCTCGGTGCCGATGTAGTTGTGCCCGAGGGCGAGCGCCTGGCGCAGCGTCAGTTCCAGCACCTTCATGGACCGCGAGTCGAAGGGGACATGCCCCGGGCTCGGTTCCCCGGGCACGCCGGGCGGAAGGGCCGCGCCGAGGGCCTCGCGGGCCACCTCCGCCGGCGCGCCGAGCGCCGCCATGGCCCTCGCCGCCAGTCCTTCCGGCTCGTGCAGCATGCCGAGCACCATGTGCTCGGGCAGGACGTGCCCATGCCGTCGCCTGATCGCCTCCTGGCGCGCCGCGATGAGGGTGCGCTTGGCCCGGTCGGTGAACCGGGAGAACTTGACGGGATCCGCGGGAAAGAGACCGGAAAGGAGGTCGCCGCCGCCCGCGGCCTTCGGTACGAAGCGCTTCTGCGCGGCCTGCTTGGTGACGCCCATGGACCGGCCGATGTCGGTCCAGGACGCGCCCGCCTTGCGGGCCTGGTCGACGAAGTGGCCGATCAGGTGATCGGACAGCTCGCCCAGGTGCTCCGAAATCCCCACGGCCGCTGACACGTGGTCCAGCGCCGTGCCTTCGGTGCTCCTGACGTAGCCGATCAGCTCGTCGAGCCTTACTGGTGGTTGTGACATGCGTCAACCTTAGGTTGACGGCCACCTATCGTCAACTCCAAGTTGACGGCAATGCCGCTACCCGTCAGTCCAGCCGCATGAACAGCGAGACGATCGTGCTGTCCGGTCCCGAGGTGATGCTGAGCTCGTCGGCGAGCGTCGCCGCCAGCCATAGCCCGCGCCCGCAGTCGGAGCCGATCGGCTCGCCCGGCTCGGCATCGCCGTCCGGCGCAGGCGCCAGCTCGAGGACCGGAGCCTCCCCGCGCCGCGGGGCCGGGCAACTGGCCGGGACCGCCGGGACGGTGTCGGTCACCAGGCAGCGCAGCCCGCTCGCGGCCCGCCGCAGGATCAGCCGGCCGGCCTCGCCCGCATGGACGATCGCGTTGGCCGCGATCTCGTGCACCGCGAGGACGAAATCATCCAGCCGCGACCCGGCCAGGCCGGCGGCGGCGCACTGCCCGGTGACCAGGCGTCGCAGCGTCGAGAAATCCGCCCAGCCGAACACCACATCCAGCAGGTCGCCACCGCGGTCGGCGGCGTCACCCGGCCATAGCCGGTCGAGCGCGACGACGCGAGCCTCACTGGTCAATTCCGCCACGTCGGCAAACCCCTCTTCGTTACGTTTCGTGAAGGGAATGCTACAAGCAGTCGTACTCGGTGTCCGGGTTTCGCCCCTCAGTGACCGGGAGGGGAAGGGTGATGTGGCGGCGGGGAAAGGGGCGAGGGCGGGTGGGGCGGGGGCGGAGGAATCGAGGAAATGCTCGGCGTGGTCCCCGGCCAGACCAGCAGGACCGGGCAGGCCGCGTGGTCCACGACGAACCGGGTGGCCCGGCCCAGGCTCTTCGGGCCCAGCCGCGCCTGGTCTCCGTCCCGCGCCGCGATCAGCAGGTCCGCCTCGGCGGAGGCCGCCACCACCACCCGTTCGGTCCGTCCTTCGAGCTCGAGCTGATCGCAGCGGTGCCCGAGCCGGGCCGCGGCCGCCTCGAGCAGCTCGCCCGCCCCGGCCGCTGCCATTTCCTCCAGCCGGGTCGCCGGGTCGCGGGCCCGGCGCCCGAACAGGCCGGCGTACGCGCCCCGGGCCGCGTCGGCCACCTCGGCCGAGGTGACGTGCAGCAGCGTGAAACGGGCCCCGGGCGGTGCCAGGCGCAGGGCCGCGTCCACGGCGGCCCGCCAGGTCCCCTCACACACCCAGACATAGACCGAACGAGTGAGGTTCTCGCCATCGCTCAACGTTCTCAGCCTCCTAGGACATGGAGCCCGGCCCACAGCGCGAGGACCCCGAGGACCAGCGCCGCGGGCACGGTGAGCAGCCCCAGCCGGGTAAATTCCCCGAGCTCGGGCGCTGATCCGCGGGTGTGGAGGATGCGCCGCCACAGCAAGGTGGCCAGCGATCCGGTGTAGGTCAGGTTCGGCCCGATGTTGACGCCGAGCAGCACCGCCAGCACGGCGCCCGCCCCGGACGGCGCGGCCAGCGGCAGCAGGACCAGCACGGCGGGCAGGTTATTGCAGACGTTGGCCAGCACGGCGGCCAGCGCCGCCGTCGCCAGCAGCGCGGCCAGCGAGGTCCCGCCGGGCAGCAGCGGCGCCAGTGCCGAGCCGAGCCCGTGGTCGGTCACCGCCTTGACCACCACCCCCAGGCCCAGCACGAACAGCAGGAAGGGCAGGTCAGCGGCACGGACCAGGGCCGCCGGCTTCACCGCGCGCCGGGCCAGCGCCCGCACCGCCAGCACCGCGGCCCCGGCGCACGCCGCCCAGGCGGGATTGACGCCCGCCGCCGACGCGGCGGCGAACCCGGCCAGCGTCAGCGCCACCACGGTCAGCGTGAATACCGGCAGGCCCGTGTCCTTATCCCCTTCGCCCTGGCCGCCGCCGGCCCCCGCGTTCAGGTCGGTGGCGAAGAACCGGCCGAACACCGCGTACTCGACGCCGATGGCGGCCAGCCAGGGCACCGCCATCAGGGCGGCGAAGTGGCCGAAGGCCAGCCCGCTGGCCGCGAACGCGAGCAGGTTGGTCAGGTTGGACACCGGCAGCAGCAGCGAGGCGGAGTTCGCCAGGTGGGTGCACGCGTACACGTGCGGCTTGGCCCGCACCTCGAGCCGGGTCGCGGTGGCGAACACCACCGGGGTGAGCAGCACCACGGTGGCGTCCAGGCTGAGCACGGCCGTGGTCACCGCCGCGACGGCGAAGACCTGGGCGAGAAGCCGGCGGGGGCTGCCCGCGCCGGCCCGCGCCATCCACCCGCCGCAGGCCCGGAACAGCCCGTCCTCGTCGCACAGGTGGGCCAGCACCAAGATCGCGGCCAGGAAGCCGATCACCGGGCCGAGCTGCCGGGCCTCGGCCCCCGCCTGGCCGGCCGGCAGCGCGCCCGCCGCGACCAGGATGACCGCCGCCGGGACCGCCGCCACCGCCTCCGGCCAGCCCCGCGGCCTGGTCACCGCCCAGGCCAGCACCCCGAGCAGGGCGATCAGCGAGACGGTCTCGGCGGCGGCGGAGTTCAGCGCATCCCCTCCTGGTCAGTCAGCCCATCCAACCAGAAGGGGTGCGCCCGGCCTTCCCTAGGGACGGACCTCGTAGACCAGGTTGAACGGCGTCTCGGCGGCGCGCCGGAACCGGGTGAAGCCGGCGTCGGTGACGACCTGCCTGATGGCGGCCTCGCCGGCCTGCGCGCCGAGGGCGAAGCCGCCGGGCTGGGACAGCGCGTTCGGCACGCACAGCAGCGTGGAGAAGCTGTAGTACGTCCGGCCCACCGGGTTCATGTTGCCCGCCACGTCGTCGGCGGCGGCCGGCTCGACGATGAGCCAGGTGCCGTCGGGCGCGAGCGCCTGGCGGACATGCCGGGCCGCGGCCAGCGGGTCGCCCATGTCGTGCAGGCAGTCGAAGGTAGCGGCCAGGTCGTACCCGGTCCCCGAGAAGGTCGACGCCGACGCGACCTCGAAGCTGACCCGGTCGGCGACCCCCTGGTCGCCGGCGTGCTTGCGGGCCAGCTCGATCGACCCGTCGTGGTAGTCGGACCCGGTGAACACCGAGGCCGGGTACTCCTGGGCGAGCAGGATGGTGGACGCGCCCAGCCCGCAGCCGATGTCGGCCACCGTGGCGCCGGCCCGCAGCTTGGCTTCGACCCCGTCGAGCGCCGGGATCCAGGCCGGGACGAGGTTGGCGATGTAGCCGGGCCGGAAGAACTGCTCGCAGCCGGTGAAGACGTCCGCGTCCTGCTCGTGCCAGCCGAGCCCGCCGCCGGTCCGGAACGCCTCGGTGATCCGCGGCACCGCCTTCAGCGCGCCCAGCGCCAGCACGAACGCGCCGGGCGCGTAGAGGCCGTTGTCCGGGTTGGTCAGCGCGAAGGCCTGCTCCTCGGTCATGGAGTAGGCCTGGTCGGCCGCGTCGTACTGGACGTAGCCGCTCGCGGCCTGGCCGCGCAGCCACTCGGCGACGTAGCGCGGGTTCGTCTGGGTCGCCGCGGCCAGCTCCTCGGCGGTGGCCGGCGCGGCCGCCAGGGCCTTGTACAGGCCGAGATTGTGGCCGACGACGACGCTGCCCGCCGCGGCCGTCGCGCCCAGGTCCCCGACGAACTTGCCCAGGAACTCGTTGAGCCTGTCATTGTCGATTGCCATGGTGATGTCTCCCCTTGCCGTTCGGTGTGCCATCACGGCCAGGGTGCGCGGCGGTGTTGCAGTGGCGTTGCAATCCGGCTGCAACGAAGATCGCTAAGAAAGAGGCCACGCCCGCCGCGACCTGGCCATCGCCGCTGAGCTGTGGTTACCCGAGCTGGCCGAGGACCGCGCGCGCGTCGCGCAGGACGTGCGGCAGCCGGTGTTCCGCCGCCAGCCCGGCGGCCCGGTCCAGCTGCGTCCGGGCCTGTTCCCGCTGGCCCAGCCGGATCAGGGCGGCTCCGCTGACGGCCAGCGCCGCGGCCAGGGCGGGCCGCCACGGCTCTCGTTCCGCCACCGTCAGCAACGGGGCCAGCACCGCGCTGGCCCGGTCGGGCTCGCCGTCGGCCAGCCAGGCCTGCGCCAGCGACAGGTACGCCTCGTAACCCAGCATCCAGGCGCCGCCGTCCGGGATGCCCGCCCGCTCCAGCAGCCCCGCCGCCTCGCCCAGCACGGCCTGCGAGCCGGTGGCGGCGGCCAGCGGGGCGGCCGTCCTGAGCAGGTAGGCCTCCAGCCCGGAGTGCTGCGCCGCGGCTACGCCCCGCTCGAACAAGGCGACCGCGCCGGCCCGGTCGCCGCCGAGCAGCACGGTGCCGCCCAGCATGGCGCAGGCGGTCGCCTCCCACCAGCTGTGCTCGTGCCGCGCGGCCAGCTCGAGGGACTGGCGGCCCAGGCGCACCGCCTCGTCCTGGTGGCCGCGCAGGCGCGCGAGCCAGCCCTGGTGGGCTACGTACCAGGCCTGCTGATGCGGGTAGCCGGCCTGGCGGTTGAGCTCGATGGCCTTCTCGATGGTGGCGTCGGCCTGGTCCCAGTCCGCCGCGGCGATGGCCAGGAACGCCCCCTCCAGCTCCGCCCACGGCAGCAGGAACAGGTCACCCCGGCGGCGCAGCAGCGGCTTCAGCTCGGCCAGCACCTCGGCTAGGGCCGCGGTGTCGCCCAGGCTGAGGTCGGCGATCTTCAGCCCGTCCAGGCCCGCCGCCAGCGCCTGGTCGTCCGCGGATGCGCGCCCGGCCGCCACCGCCCGCCGCCCGTACCCCAGCGCCACGTCCAGCTGGAGCCGGTTGGCTGCGATCACCGCGAGCCGGGAGAGCATGTTCGCCTCACTGGCCCGGTCGCCGAGCGATACCGCGATCTTCAGCCCGTTCTCCAGGTTGGCCGCGTAGTAGCTCATCGGCTTGCCGCGCGAGACCGGGACGTCGCCGCCGAGCTCGCGCAGGGCGAGCATCTCCAGCCGGCGATCACCCGCCGCGCGGGCGCCTTCCGCGCCCCGGGTCAGGTCGGCCAGTGCGGCGGCGTGCGCGCCGGTAGCCTCGAGCGCGCGGCCGCGCAGGACCAGCGCGCGGGCGGACGCCTCGGCGTCGGCCGCCCGCTCGCCCGCCTCGAGGGCCTGCGTGGCCAGCGCGGCCGCGTCGCTGGCCGCGAACCGGCCCATGGCGTCCTCGCCGGCCCGCAGCCAGGCCCGGGCTGCCCGCAGCCAGTCGCCCGCCGCCGCGGCGTGCCGGGCCAGGGCTTCCGGCTGTCCGGTGAGCAGGCCGGCCGCCCGCCGGTGGTGGGCCAGCCGGGCTGGTTCCGGCGTGGTGGCGTACAGGACCTCGCGGATAAGGTCGTTGGCGAACTCGTAGTCGCGTCCGCTGACCACCAGCAGCCGGGCTTCGAGCGCGGCCGCGCACAGTTCGAGCGCGGCCGAGGGGAGTAGGTCGAGCAGGGCGCCGAGAGTCAGCGGGTCGACGGTGGCGCCGAGCACCGCGGCCGCCCGGAGCAGGTTCTCCACGCCCGGCCCGGCCCGCCGGACCCGGGCCTGCACGGCCGTCCGCAGCGACTCGGGCACGCCCTCCTGGCCGCTGGCCAGCGCCCGCAGCACCTCGACGACGAACAGGGTGTGGCCGCGGGTCCGCTCCAGGATCGGCCCGGCCAGCTCGCCCCGCCCGGCCGCGCGGGCCAGTTCCGTCACCGCCGCCGGGCCGAGCGGCCCCAGCTCGATCCGGCGGGCCACCGGGTCCAGCGCGGCGCCGGTCTGCGCGTCGTTCTCGGCCCGGATGGTCGCCACCACCAGCAGCCGGGAGCCGCGCTGCTCGCGGCCGAGGAAGTGCATGAGCTCCACCGTCGACTGCCCCGCGTACTGCAGGTCGTCCACCAGGAGCAGGACCGGGCGGCGTTCGGCCAGGCCGCGCAGGAAGGCCCGGACCGCCTCGAAGGCGCGCCGCCGCTCCATTTCCACGCTGGCCCGCCCCGGCGGCGGCGGGCCGAGGATGGCCGCGACCTCCGGCAGCAGGGCGGCCGCGGCCATCGCGTGCTCGCCCAGCAGCAGCCGCAGCGGGCCGGCCGGGGTGCTGGCCACGACGGGCGCGATCGCCTCCACGACCGGCTGGAGAAACAGCGACCGCTCGGTCTCGTAGCAGCGGGTTCGCAGGACCGTGCCGCCGTCCCCGGCGGCCTCGGCGGCCAGCGCCACGGCCAGCGCGGTCTTCCCGATGCCCGCCTCGCCGGTGATGGTGACCAGCTCGGGCTCCCCGCTGGCGGCCGCGTGCCACGCCTTCCGGAGCACCTCGAGCTCGCGGTCCCGCCCCGTCAGTGCCTGCCCCGCCCCGCCCCGGGGGCCGGTGCTCTCTTCCCGGCCCGGCCGGCCCGCCTGGTGGCCGGGTGCCCGGGGACCTCCGCCCTGGTCACGCAGGATAGCCAGGTGCAGTTCCCGGGTCGGCGCGGCCGGGTCGGCGCCGAGTTCCTCGCCCAGCCGCCGCCGCAGCGCCTCGTAGGCGGCGAGGGCCCTCGCCTGCTCACCGCAGGCGGCCGTGGCCGTCATGTACCAGCGGTGAGCCGTCTCGTCGAGCGGGTCGGCGGCGATGGCCGCCTCGGCGTACGTTGCGGCCGGGCGCGGTTCCCCGGTGGCCAGCGCCGCCTCGGCCGCCGCCAGCCGGGCCCGGCGCTGCAGCTCCCGCAGCTGCTCGCGGGCGGGATCGGCCCACTCCGCGTATGGCTCCTCGCCCAGGGCGGTGCCCGCGGCGAGCAGCCTGAGCGCGTGCTGGGCCGCGGCCCGGGCCACCGCGGGCGCCCGGTCCAGCTTGCCTTCGGCCTGAGCGCAGAACCTGGCCGCCTCGTCCAGGTCCACGACGGCATTCGTCCCGGCCAGCCGGTACCCGGTCCGGCCGCCCTGGATGAGGTCCGCCCCCAGCGCCGCGCGCAGCCTGCTGACCAGCGTCGCGACGTTCTGCTCGGGGGCGGCGGGCGGCCCGGCCGGCCACAGGACCTCGATGATCACCTCGGCCGGGACCAGGGCCGGCCGGCGGACGGCGAGCAGCTTGAGCAGCGTCCGTGACTTCCGGCTGCCGATCTCTCCGTCGGTCAGCTCGGTGCCGTCCCGGACCACCATGAAGGTTCCCGCGAGACGCAGCCCTACCTGCGCGGTACTGGCCGGTCCCGCGAGAGCAGGCGTGCCCACCTGCACTTCTTACCGCTGGTCACGATGCAGTGCAAGACCGCCGGTAGCGCGCGACGAAGCCGCGCAGGATGGCCGGCGGCCAGCGGACGTCGCTGCGGGCGGCCTGGGCCATGATCTCGTCGGCCTGGTCCGGCTCGAAGTAGCCGGCGTGCTTGTAGACCTCCGTCCGGGTACGCAGGCCGGCCACGTCGAGTTCGGGGTGGAACTGGGTGGCGTAGACGTTGGCACCGACCCGGAACGCCTGCACCGGGCAGCCGGCCGAGCTGGCCAGCAGGACGGCCTCGCCGGGCAGGCGGCTGATCGCCTCCTTATGGCCGGTAAAGGCGTGAAAAGCAGCGGGCAGCCCGCTGAGCAGCGGATCCTGCCGCCCCGACGGGGTCAGGGTGATCTCGACGGCGCCGACCGGCTCGCCGTACTGACGGTCAACCGGCGCGCCGAGCTGGCGGCCGAGCGCCCCGACGCCGTAACAGGCCCCGAGGAACGGGAAATCGGCGTGAACCACGCGGCCCAGCAGGCCGTTCAGGTCCGCCTCCACCCGCCGCTGCACCGGTGTCTTGAGCTCGTCGGGATCGGAGTAGTTGAACGGCCCGCCGCCGAGCCAGATCCCCGACCACTGGCGCAGGTCGATCTCCCCGAGCGCGCGCCGCTCAAGCCGGACCCGGCGCAGTTCGCCCTCGCCGAGCCCGGACAGGGTCAGGAACGAGTCGTACTCGTTGTCGGCCGCCGCGTCCTCGGCGCGGATGGCCAGCAGCAAGAATGGCTTCACCTGATCACCCTAGTGATCTGGCGTACCCGCCGTGGCCAGCCGGCCGGAACCCCGGGCAGGCCGCCCGCCCCGGGTTCACCCGGTCCGGGGTGTCACCCGCCCGCCCTGGCAGATGCAGGGCGTACCATCGCTGAGCTGCCCGAAGCTGAGCGGTACCCAGGGTTCGTCGTAGCGCGAGCGCAGCACGAACCGGGTGCCGGAGGAGTCCGCGGGATACAGGAGCAGTTCCTCCGGCTCGGACGCGGTGAGCGTCGCCAGGTTCCCGGTCATCGTCGTCACCATCCGCAGCTGCCCGTCCCGGGCCCACACGTCGAACCGCCTCGACACGCGCTCGTAGCGGCCGGCGTGCTGACCGGGATCGGGGGCACGGCCCGCCCGCGGCGCGGTCGCCCCGGGCCGCGGCGGCGCGGGCATGGTGACGCCCGTCAGGGTCCCGAACACCTCGTTGAACACCTGGCGGTACAGGGTCTCCGACTCCGTGGCGTTGGTCAGCAGGCAGGCGGCCACCCTCGCCCCGGGGTCGATCCGCAGGTAGGCGGACTGGCCGATGGTGTCCCCGTCATGCCCGATGATCGTCCGGCCCCCCCAGCGGCTCACCCGCCAGCCCAGCCCGATCGCCGAGCCGGGGACGGAGAAGTCGGGAATCGCGGCGCAGGCCATCTGCATGGCCGCCACCGACGCCTCGCCGACGACCCGCTTGCCGTCGGCCGTGACGCCGCCGTCGAGGTGCAGGCGGGCGAAGGTGAGCAGGTCGCCGGCGGTGGAGCTGATCAGGCCGGCCGGGCCGACGCTGCGCGGCAGGTTCCAGACGTCGACCGGGGCGCCGCCGCGGCGGTGCCCCACCGCGGCCCGGTGCAGGATCGCCTCTTCGGGCTGGGTGACGGTCCGGGTGAGGGCGAGCGGGCTGATCAGCCGCTCGCGCAGCGACTCGTCCCAGGACTGGCCGTCGAGGACCTCGATGATCCGGCCGAGCACCACGAAACCGCTGTTGCAGTAGGAGTAGGCCGCGCCCGGGGAGAATACCGACGGGGTCTCGGCCAGCAGGCCGATGTAGCGTTCCACGCACTCGTCGCCCCGGCCGGTGTCGGTGAAGACGTCGCCGTCGATGCCGCTGGTGTGCGTGAGCAGGTGCCGGATCGTGACCTGGCCGCCGACATCCCCGGCGCCGAGCCTGGCGCCCGGCAGCACCGCGGCGACGGTCGTGTCGAGCGACAGCTGGCCCTCGTCGACCAGCTGCATGATCATCGTGGCGGTCCATATCTTGGTGATGGACCCGACCTGGAACAGCGAGTCGGCCGTGACCGGGACCCCGGTCGCGGAGTTCAGCTCGCCCGCGGCGGCCAGGATCTCCTGGCCGTCGGCCCAGATGCCCAGGGCCGCGCCCGGGACACGCGCCTCGGTGGCGAGTTCATGAAGGCGAGCTGTCCAGTTCGTGACATTGAGCATGTTATGGACGCTAACGCACGAAGGCCCGGCCTGACCCTTACCGTCCGGTCTCGACCACCCTAACCGAAACTAAAACCGACTAACCTGGCTCAGGTCGTATCTTGGGCCTCTACCTGCGTGGTCAGTCATAATGAGCAGCAAGCGCCTTTGTGGCACCGGTCATGGTGAGCCCTGCCCACTCAGGTGTAGTTTCGCTGGCGGAGCCACATAAGGACAGCGCGGAGGCATATATGAGCATCCTGGGCACCAGGGTGATACGGACAGAGGACCCGCGCCTGCTGACGGCGGGCGGGGTGTACGTCGACGACCTGCGGGCCCCTGAACTCGACGGGGCAGCGCGGGTGACGTTCGTCCGCAGCCCGGTCGCGCACGCGCGCATCACCGGCATCGACGCCAGCGCGGCCCTCAGCGAGCCGGGCGTGGTCGCGGTGCTGACCGTCCAGGACATGACCGACCTGCCGCCGCCGCCGCCGGACAGCGGCGAGCCCGTCGGCGGCGAGGGCCCGGCGCCCCTCGGCGGCCCGTGGTCTGAGCCGCTCCTGGCGGTGGACACGGTGCGCTTTGTCGGCGAGCCGGTCGCAGTGGTCATCACCGATGGCCGCTACCAGGGCGAGGACGCCGCCGACCTGGTCGCGGTGGACTACGATCCGCTGCCCGCGGTGGTGGGCCCCGAGGCTGCCCTCACGAGTGAGTCGCTGCTGTTCCCCGCGGCCGGGAGCAACATCCCGCTGACCAATGCGGTCTCCGCCGACGACACCCCGTTCGACGCCTGCGAGGTCGTCGTCGAGCAGGCCATCGTCAACCAGCGGCTCGCCTGCATGCCGTTGGAGGGGCGCGCGACCGCGGCCACCTTGGAAGGCGGCAAGCTGACCGTCTGGCACAGCTCGCAGAACGCCCAGCTCTGCCGCCTCATCCTGTGCGGCGTGCTGGGCATGGCCCCGGACCAGATCCGCGTCATCGTGCCCGACGTGGGCGGCGGCTTCGGCGCCAAGGTCGGCATCGACCGGGACGGCCTCATCGTCGCCTGGGCAGCCAGGAAAACCGGCCGCGCGCTGCGCTGGAACGAGACCCGCAGCGAGAACCTGGTCGGGATGACCCAGGGCCGCGCCCAGCTGCATCACATCAAGATCGGCGGCAACCGGGACGGCAAGATCCTGGCCTACCGGATCGATGTCATCCAGGACAGCGGCGCCTACTCGCGGATGGGCGGCTTCCTGCCCATGCTGACCTGCCTCATGGCACCCGGCGTGTACGACATCCCCGAGGTCCAGGCCGGCTACCGGGTGGTGGTCACCAACGCGACGCCGATCAGCGCCTACCGCGGCGCCGGGCGGCCGGAAGCCGCGGCCACGATCGAGCGCGCCGTCGACCTCTTCGCGGCCGAGATCGGCATGGACCCAGCCGAGGTCAGGCGGCGCAATTTCGTCGCCCCGGACAAGTTCCCGTTCCAGACCAAGACCGGCGCCCTGTACGACAGCGGTCAGTATGAGGAAGCCCTGGACAAGGTCCTGGCCGGATCCGGGTACCAGGAGCTGCGCCAGGAACAGCAGCGCAGGCGGGCCAGCGGCGACGTCAGGCAGCTCGGCATCGGCATCTCCAGTTACGTGGAGATCACCGCGGCCGACGGCGCCGCCGGGGAAACCGCCAAGCTGGAGGTCGCGGACGACGGCGCCGCGACCGTCTACACCGGCAGCTCACCGCACGGCCAGGGGCATCACACCGCCTGGGCCATGCTGGTGCAGGAGGAGCTGGGCATCCCCATGGACAAGGTCACCGTCATCCACGGCGACACCGACCTGATCCCGGTCGGCGTCGGCACCTATGCCTCCCGCTCGCTCCAGCTCGGCGGCTCCGCGGTGCATAAGGCGGCGGTCGAGGTCAAGGATGAGGCGCGCCGCCAGGCCGCGGACATTCTCGAGGCGGCCGAGGCCGACGTGGTCCTGGACACCGTCACCGGCCTGTGGCAGGTGCGCGGCGACCCGGACGCCTCGCTCACCTGGGCACAGGTCGCGGGTCACACCAGCGGCGGCCTCGTCGCGGACGTCAGCTTCACCGCTGACCTGCCCACGTTCCCGTTCGGCGCGCACGTGTCCGTGGTCGAGGTGGACACCGAGACCGGGAAGGTGACGTTGCTGCGGCACGTGACGGTGGACGACGCCGGGCCGGTACTCAACCCGGTCCTCGCCGAGGGCCAGCGGCACGGCGGCATCGCCCAGGGCGCGGCCCAGGCGCTGCTGGAGGAGGTCCTCTACGACGCGGACGGCAACCCGCTGACCTCCACGCTCGCCGACTACGCGGCCATCACGGCGGCCGAGCTGCCGAGTTATGAGCTGCTCGCGAGCGAGACGCCGACCACGGTGAACCCGCTCGGGGTCAAGGGCATCGGCGAGGCCGGGACGATCGGCTCGACCCCGGCCATCCAGAACGCGGTCATCGACGCGGTCGCGCATCTCGGCGTCCGGCACATCGACATGCCGACCACCCCGCAGCGGGTATGGACGGCCATCAACGAGGCACAGAAGGCGGGTAACCAGTGAAGGTCGACCTGACCGTCAACGGCACGGACATCAGCGCGGACGTCGAGGACCGCATGCTGCTCGTGCATTTCCTGCGCGACGAGGCTAACCTCACCGCGACCAACGTGGGCTGCGACACCACCTCCTGCGGGGCCTGCACGGTGCTGCTCGACGGTGAGTCCGTCAAATCCTGCACGGTGCTGGCCGCCCAGGCCAGCGGGCACGAGATCACCACGGTGGAGGGGCTCGCCCAGATGGAGGGGGGAGGGGAGGCGGGTGGGGAGATGCACCCGGTGCAGCGCGCCTTCCACACCGAGCACGGCCTGCAGTGCGGCTTCTGCACGCCGGGCATGGTGATGGCCATCGTCTCGCTGCTCAAGGAGAACCCGGATCCCAGCGAGGAACAGGTGCGGCAGGGCCTGGAAGGCAACCTGTGCCGGTGCACCGGCTACCACAACATCGTCCGGGCGGCGCTGGCGGCCGCGGGCGAAGGGAAGGTCTCGGCGTGATCCCGACTCCGTTCACCTACAAGCGGGCGGGCTCGGCCGCCGAAGCCCTGGAGCTGGTCGCCCAATACGGCGACGACGCGAAGTTCCTGGCCGGCGGCCACTCGCTGCTGCCGCTGATGAAGCTGCGCCTGGCCGCCCCCGAGGTGATCATCGACCTGAGCGGCCTGCGTGACCTGTCCTACGTCACCGACCAGGGGACCTACATCGCGGTCGGCGCGCTGACCAGGCACCACGACGTCGAGCACTCCGATGTTCTCGCCCGCGACGTCCCGCTGCTCGCGTACGCGGCCGGTCAGGTCGGCGACCCGCAGATCAGGCACCGGGGCACGATCGGCGGCTCGATCGCGCATGCCGACCCGGCCTCGGACCTGCCCGCGGTCCTGCTCGCGCTGGACGCCACCCTGGTGGCGCAGGGTTCCGGCGGCACCAGGGAAATCCCGATCGGGGAGTTCTTCCAGGGCCTGTTCGAGACCGCGCTCGAGCCGGACGAACTGCTCACCGAGATCCGGGTGCCCAAGTCCGCGTCGGCCGGGGCCTGGTCGTTCCAGAAGTTCACCCAGCGGGCCATCGACTGGGCCATCGTCGGCTGCGCCGTGCAGGGCGGCAACGTGGCGCTGGTGAACATGGGCGGGACGCCGCTGCGGGCCGCGGGCGTGGAAGCCGCCCTGGCTGATGGCGCTGCGCCGTCCGACGCGGCCGCCCGCGCCGCCGAGGGCACCAGTGCCGCCGACGACATCCGCGCCACCCGGGCCTACCGCGAGCACCTCGCCCGGGTGCTGGTCTCCCGCGCGCTCACCGAGGCAAGCTCACGAGCGTGATGCCGCACGGCCGTGGCGCGTGCCCCGGCACCGCCACGGCCTGCCTTAGCCACCCCGGGCACCCGGCATGATCGAGGCCGTCGTCTTCGACCTGGACGGCGTTCTGATCGACTCCGAACCCGTCTGGGAGCAGGTCCGCCGGGGCCTAGTCGCCGAACGCGGCGGCCACTGGGCGTCCGACGCCCAGAAAAAGCTCATGGGCATGAGCACGCCCGAATGGGCCAGGTACCTCAGCGAGGACCTCGGCGTAGGCCTGCCGCCAGCGGAGGTGGCGGCGCTCGTGGTCGACCGGATGGCCGCCAGCTACCGGGAGCACCTGCCGCTGCTGCCAGGCGCTGTCGAGGCGGTGCGGCGGCTGGCCGCCCGCTGGCCGCTGGGCGTGGCCAGCTCGGCCCCCGCCGTGCTGATCGAGACCGTCCTGCGGTCCGCTGGCCTGAGCTCAGAGTTCCAGGTCACGATGTCCACCGAACAGGTTCCGCGCGGCAAGCCGGCTCCGGACATCTACCTGGCCGTGGCGGACAGGCTCGGCGTTGCCCCGGCCCATTGCGCGGCCGTGGAGGACTCATCCAACGGCCTGCGTTCCGCCGCCGCCGCAGGCCTGCACGTCATCGCCATCCCGCGCCCCCCGTACCCGCCCGACCCCGACGCCCTCGCCCGGACCAGCCTGGTCCTTGCCGATCTCGACGCCCTGACCCCTGAATCCGTGGCCGCCCAGGCGTGAGGCCTGATAAACGCCGGAGGCAAGCTGACGATGAATTCACCCCTTGTGACTGACGATCTCGGTGCCCGGTTCTCGCATGTCGGCAGTCTTTCCTCGGCGCTGGCGGGGGTGGGGTACCTGGCGGGGGATCAGCTGGGGGCGGCGTTGTTCCTGGCGGTGCGGATGGGTCAGCCGATCTTGCTGGAGGGCGAGCCGGGGGTGGGCAAGACCGAGGCCGCCAAGGCGCTGGCGGCGGCGATCGGTACCCCGCTGGTGCGGTTGCAGTGC
>JAICWX010000363.1 GCA_025934635.1 Streptosporangiaceae bacterium
GGCCGCCGTGGCCGACCAGGCCGACGACCAGGCCGGTATCGCCGAGGCGACCGACGAGGCCAACGCGCCCGAGGCCACCGCGCCCGAGGCCAGTGCGCCCGAGGCCAGTGCGCCCGAGGCCAGTGCGCCCGAGGCCAACGCGGCTGAGTGAGCCCGCGGGCTGAGTGAACGAGGCAGTCAACAAGACTGAGTGAGAGACGAGGAAATGGCGAATTTCACCGCCGCTGACGTGAAGCGGCTCCGCGAGCAGACCGGCGCCGGCATGATGGACTGCAAGAACGCGCTCGACGAGGCCGGCGGCGACCTGGAGGCCGCAGTCGAACTGCTCCGGCTCAAGGGCGCCAAGGACGTGAACAAGCGGGCCACCCGCACGGCGGCCAACGGCCTGGTCGCGGCCGAGCTCGACGGCACCTCGGCCGGCGTGCTCGTGGAACTGAACTGCGAGACCGACTTCGTCGCCAAGACCGACCTGTTCCAGCAGGTGGCCGGGCAGATCGCCAAGGCCGCCAGCGACGCCAAGGTCGCCGACCGGCTGACGCTGCTGGCCACCGAGATCCGGCCGGGTGTCACCGTCGAGCAGCTCATCGACGAGTCGGGCGCCAGCCTGAAGGAGAAGCTCGAGCTCGGCCGGTACGCCCGGTTCGAGGGCGGCTACGTGACCAGCTACCTGCACCGCAGTGACGCGGCCCTGCCGCCCACGCTCGGCGTGCTGATCCAGATCGATAAGGATCAGGCCGAGGTGGCCAAGGACCTGGCCCAGCAGGTCGCCGCGATGCGTCCGCTCTACACCCGGCGCGAGGACGTCCCCGCCGACGTGGTGGAGAAGGAGCGCCGGATCGCGGAGCAGATCACCCGGGACGAGGGCAAGCCGGAGCAGGCCATCCCGAAGATCGTCGAGGGCCGGCTGAACGCGTACTTCAAGGACGTGGTGCTCACCGAGCAGGCGTTCGTGAAGGACCAGAAGACCACGATCAACAAGGTCCTGGCCCAGAACGGCGTCTCCGTCACCGGCTTCGCCCGGTTCCAGGTCGGCCAGGCCTAAAACCCAGCCGCACAGGGCCGGCCGCACGGCCGGCCCTAGGGGACTGGGAGCACCGCAAGAACGAAAGGGCCTGATGCCGGAGTTCGGACCTGCGGGGGTACTGCACCCGAGCTGGCGCCGGGTGGTGCTGAAGCTGTCCGGCGGGCTGTTCGCGGGCGCTGAGCCCCTGGGCATCTCGCCGGACGTGGTCGCTCACCTGGCGGCGGAGATCATCGCCGCGGTGAAGGACGGCGTTCAGGTCGCCGCGGTGGTCGGCGGCGGCAACATGTTCCGCGGCGCGGCCCTGGCCGAGCGAGGTATCGACCGGGCCCGCGCCGACTACATGGGCATGCTCAGCACCGTCATCAACTGCCTGGCCCTGCAGGATGTGCTGGAGAAGCGCGGGGTGGAGACCCGGGTGCAGACCGCCATCACGATGGGCCAGGTGGCCGAGGCCTATATCCCGCGCCGGGCCGTCAGGCACCTGGAAAAGGGCCGGGTCGTGATCTTCGGGGCCGGCCTGGGCGCCCCGTTCTTCTCGACCGACACCGCCGCCGCCCAGCGGGCGCTCGAAATCGGCGCCGATGCGGTCCTCAAGGGCACCAAGGTCGACGGCGTCTACGACGCGGATCCGCAGACCACACCGGGCGCGGTCCGCTTCCAGCGGCTGGATTACGGCGAGTATCTCAGCCGCGGGCTCAAGGTGATGGACACCACGGCGGTCACCCTGTGCATGGATAACAAGCTGCCGATCGTGGTGTTCGCCCTGATGGGCGAGGGTAACGTGGCCCGGGCGATCCGTGGCGAGGAGGTCGGCACGCTGATCTGCCGCCAGCCCGGCCCCAGCGAAGGTCACAGCGAAGGTCACAGCGAAGACCGCGGTGAAGACAGCAGCGAAGATCGCAACGAGCATCACAATGCGAACCGCCATCCCGCCGAAGATCGCGAGGGCAATGTCGGTTAAGGCGGGCGGACAGCTAAGCTCGCTAGGCATGGCGAGCGCAACGGAGCCGAACAATGATCGATGACACTCTCTTCGAAGCCGAAGAGAAAATGGACAAGGCGGTCACGGTCGCCAAGGAAGACTTCAGCGCCATCCGCACCGGCCGTGCCAATCCCGCCATGTTCAACAAGATCACGGTGGAGTACTACGGCACGCAGACCCCGGTGAACCAACTGGCCTCGTTCCACCTGCCCGAGCCGCGGATGGTGGTCATCCAGCCGTACGACAAGGGTTCGCTGGCCGCCATCGAGCGGGCCATCAGGAACAGCGACCTGAGCGTGAACCCGGCCAACGACGGCGCCATCATCCGGATCGTGCTGCCCGAGCTGACCGAGGAGCGCCGCCGCGAGTACATCAAGACGGCCCGGTCCAAGGCCGAGGACAGCCGCGTCGCGATCAGGAACATCCGGCGGCACGCCAAGGACACCCTGAACAAGATGATGAAGGGCGGGGACGCGGGCGAGGACGACGTGCGCCGCGCCGAGCGCGAGCTCGACGACCTGACCCACACCTACGAGGCGCAGGTGGACGAGCTGCTCAAGCACAAGGAAGCCGAGCTCCTCGAGGTCTAGTTGGACATCGATCCAGCCGGACCGGCTCCCCAGGCACCACAAGGCCAGCCCGAGGCCCCGCAGGCCCCGGCCGAACCCACGGCCGAACCCACGGCCGAACCCACGGCCGAACCCACGGCCGGCGGCCGGCCAGGAACCCCGGACAAGCCCGCGGCCGCCGAGCAGCCCCGGGTCACGGGCCAACCCCAGGGCACCGAGCAGCCCGCGGCCCCAGAGCCGCGGGCCCCGGTCGAGACGTCGCGGACCGGGCGCAACCTCCCGCTGGCCATCGGGGTGGGCGCAGGCCTCGGCGGCCTCGTCTTCCTCACCCTGCTCACCGTCAAGGCCACCTTCCTGATCTACGTCGGAGCGGCCATCGCCGTCGCTCTGACCGAACTCTCCTCCGCCCTCGCCAAGCGCACCATCAACGTCCCCGTGATCCCGGTCGCCGCCGGCGGCGCCGCCATCATGACCTCCACCTACTGGCTAGGCGACCGGGCCGCCCTGGCCGCGCTCGCCCTCACCGTGGTCGTCATCCTCGCCTGGCGGATGCCCGCCGGCCCCGCGGGCTACGTCAAGGACGTCACCGCAGGCGTGTTCGCCCTGCTCTACCTGCCCTTCCTCGCCTCGTTCGTGCTCGCCATGCTGTCCGAGCCGGACGGCCCGCGGCGGGTGCTGACGTTCGTCATCCTGACCGTCTGCAGCGACATCGGCGGCTACGTCGCCGGCATCACCCTCGGCCGCGGCGGCCGCCACCCGATGGCCCCGCAGATCAGCCCGAAGAAGACCTGGGAAGGCTTCACCGGCTCGGTCACCGCCTGCCTCATAGCCGGGGCCCTGTGCCTGACGCTGATGCTGCACGGCCACGTCTGGCAGGGCCTGCTGGCCGGGGCCGCCGCGGTGCTCGCGGCCACCCTCGGCGACCTGGCCGAATCCATGATCAAGCGGGATCTCGACATCAAGGACATGGGCACGCTGCTGCCCGGCCACGGCGGCATCCTGGAACGCCTCGACTCGCTCCTGGTCGTCGCCCCGGTGATCTGGCTGCTGCTCTACCTGTTCATCCCGGTTCACTAAAAACCGCAAGAACCCTACGGCCCGACGATCCAGCTCCGCTCCTGTTCCGCGAGCCGCCCGACCAGGCTGGCGGAGCCGTGCTCCTTGGCCAGCTGCCGGTCCGCCTCCGAGATCGGCACCACCCACAGCCACCGCACCGGGTCTCCGTTGAAGGTGAACCCCGACAGGTCCGGCGCCTCGGGACCGGCCAGCGCGCCGGGGGAGTCCAGCAGCAGCACCGAGCCGAACCCCGCGCCCAGCGGGAACGCCGCCGGCTCCCCGTACCAGCGGACGCTGTGGCCGGGCCCGAACCAGGTCACCGCGCGCCACGGGTAGGTGGCGAGCCACAGGAACACCCGCGCCGCCTGCGCGCCCGGCAGCGTGGTGGCCAGCGCGAGCTCGATCCGGGCGTACCCGCTCGGGTCGTCGAGCACCTGCTCGACCACGGGCATCCGCTGGCAGCTCATGCCGACCGTGGACAGGATCGTGTAAGGCCGGCTGGCAACCCCGGGCCGTTCGGTCACCCCGGTTTGCGGCTGGTGGCCGGCGGAGGCGTCCCAGTAGTGCCCGCCCGCCCCGAGCCGCGGCTTCAGGTGCCCGAACAGCGTCTGCTGGAACTGCTCCCAGCCGGTCGCCGACGCACGCCAGCGCCAGTAGGCCCGGGCCCGCTCCAGCCGGGGCGCCAGGCTCTCCATGGCGTCGTCCAGCGACCAGCCGAACGGGGTCTGGCCGATCACGTCGCTGCTGTACCCCGGCATGCCGCGGCCCGCGTCGGACCAGCCCGCGATGACCGCGATCGGCTGCCCCTGTTCCAGGATCGCGACCCCGTCGCCTTCCTCGAACCACAGCGCTTCCAGCGTCCCGGCCTGCAGTGGCGGCCGTCCGTCCGGGTGCTTGGTCCGCGCGGCCGGCATCAGCGGCGCGCGCCCGGCGTCCAGCCGGGCCTGGTCCGTGGTCTCGGGGGCGGGCTGGTGGTTGGCGATCCAGGTGGCCGAAATCGCCGTGGAATCGTCGTGCAGGTAGGCCGCCGTGGTCAGGCCGTCGTACTCGACGGTCACCTTGCGGCTCCCGTACGGACTCAGGCTCTCCAGCAGCGTGACCGGCGGCGTGCTCATGACACGAAATTTACTGACGAAATTGCGTGCTACAAACTCATGGCCGCGAAACGGCACCGAACCCGCGAATAGCGCCGCCTATCCTGGGGTGGCTGCCGCAAAATCTTTTTATACCGAACGGAGTGGCGTGCCCGCCCAACCTTCCCCATCCCCGGATCGCGCAGCCGGCGCCCAGGCAGCCGGCGCCCGGTCAGCCGGCCCCGTGCCGCTTGCCCTGGCCACGGAGCCTCCGGCCGGCGCGATCCTGATCCCGGGAGTCCCGGCCCGCGCCCGCCGGGCCGCCGCCAAGCCGCCCCGCCACCTGGCCGACCTGCCGATGGCCGGCCGCCGCGCCGCGATCGCCGAGCTCGGTCAGCCGGCCTTCCGCGCCAGCCAGCTGTCCCGGCACTTCTTCGGCCGCTACACCGACCAGGCCGACGAGATGAGCGACGTCCCGCGGGACGCCCGCGAACCGCTGGCGCAGGCCCTGCTGCCCCGGCTGCTGACCGCCGACCGCGAACTGGTCTGCGACGACGGGACCACCCGCAAGACGCTGTGGCACACCTTCGACGGGGCGCTGGTCGAGTCGGTGCTGATGCGCTACCCGGACCGGGCCACGATGTGCGTGTCGTCCCAGGCCGGCTGCGGGATGGCCTGCCCGTTCTGCGCGACCGGCCAGGCCGGCCTGACCCGCAACCTGTCCACCGCCGAGATCGTCGCCCAGGTGGTGGCGGGCGCCCGCCTGCTCGCCTCGGGCGACGTGCCCGGCGGGCCCGGCCGGGTCTCCAACATCGTGTTCATGGGCATGGGGGAGCCGCTGGCCAACTACGCCAGCGTGCTGGCCGCCGTCCGGCGGCTGACCGACCCGGTGCCGGACGGCATGGGCATCTCCCAGCGCTCGGTCACCGTGTCCACCGTCGGCCTGGTCCCGGCCATCGCCCGGCTGGCGGCCGAACACCTCTCCGTCACCCTGGCCGTGTCCCTGCACGCCCCGGACGACGAACTGCGCGACACGCTGGTGCCGGTCAACCGGCGCTGGAAGGTCGCCGAGGTGCTGGACGCCGCCTGGTCCTACGCCGCGACCACCGGCCGCCGGATCTCGATCGAGTACGCGCTGATCAAGGACATCAATGACCAGGCCTGGCGGGCCGACCGGCTGGGCTCGCTGCTGGCCGGCCATCTCGTGCACGTCAACCTGATCCCGCTCAACCCGACGCCCGGCTCGAAGTGGACCGCGTCGCGACCCGAGGCGCAGCGCGAGTTCGTCCGCCGCCTGGAGGCGCACGGCGTCCCGGTCACGGTGCGGGACACCCGGGGCCGCGAGATCGACGGCGCCTGCGGCCAGCTGGCCGCCTCGGCCCGGTGACCGCGGGCCGCCGGCCGTGACCGGAGCGTGGCTCCGCCAGCTGCGCTGGCGGGCGGTGCACTGGGCCTGGAAGGCGGCGCAGGACGCCGGGATGGTGACCGCGGACACCCCGGCCGGCCGGCGGTTCGCCGCGTTCGGCCGCGGCTCGTCGGCCGCCTTCCCGCGGGGCTCGGTCTTCGGCGAGCGCTGGATCGTCATCGGCGCCGACACCCTCATCGGCGCCGAGGTCACCATGTCGGCCGGCATGGTGCCCGGCCAGGACCTCGGCCCGCTGCCGGTGCTGCACATCGGGGACCGCTGCGTGATCGGCCGCGGCAGCCACATCGTCGCGCACCACTCGCTGGTCATCGGGGACGACGTGTACACCGGCCCGTACGTCTACATCACCGACCAGAACCACGGTTACGCCGACCCGGACGTCCCGATCGGCCGGCAGCTGCCGCTCAACGCCGCCGTCCGCATCGGCGCGGGCAGCTGGCTCGGCGCCGGCGCGGTCGTCCTCCCCGGCGCGTGCATCGGCCGCAACGTCGTGATCGCGGCCGGCTCGGTCGTCCGCGGCACGGTCCCCGACCGCTGCGTGGTGGCCGGCGTCCCGGCCCGCGTGGTCAGGTCCTACGTCCCCGGCGACGGCTGGTCCCCGCCGTCCCGCCCGCTGCTGGCCGAGCTAGCGTTCGGCGCGCCCGCCGCCGAGTGCGTCGAGGGCGTCCCGCAGGCGGCCGACCCGCCCGGCTAGCCGGGCCGCCGCCGTCGCCACCTCGGTGTCGCCGCTCACCGCGGGCAGCGCCCGCAGCGCCGCCAGCGTCTCCTCGACCTCCGCCAGCCGCTCGGACAGCTGGTCGGTCAGCGGCTGCCCGCCCAGCAGCTCGGCCTGGTCGCGCAGCTGGCTGGCCTTCAGGTACAGGTCGACGAAGACCGCCACCTTGGCCTTGAGCACCCCCGGGTCGAACGGCTTGGCCAGGTAGTCGGCCGCGCCGGCCGCGTAGCCCCGGAAGGCCTGCTCCGGCTGGGCCACCGCGGCGGTGAGGAAGATGATCGGCACGTCGCGGATACTGGCGTCCTGCTTGATCCGGGTAGCGGTCTCGAACCCGTCCATGCCCGGCATCATGATGTCGAGCAGCACGACCGCGAACTCCTGGTCGGTCAGCGCCCGCAGCGCCTGCTCACCGGACCGGACCGGCACCAGGATCTGGTTCAGCGAGGACAAGATGGCGTCCAGCGCGATCAGGTTCTCCACCCGGTCGTCAACCAGGAGGATCCTGGCTTGCCGCGACACTGGCTCACCGCCCTCATGCGGCCCGCTTCCTGCGGACCGCAGCCCTAACAGCCCACCCCCCGGCCGGCTCGATGCCATCGTCTCACGTCCTGGCCAGGACGTTCCTCCCCCCATCGCCTAGAATCCGGCCCGCCTCCGCCGCCCTTCCCGTCCGCCTCAGCTGTTACCTCAGCCGCTCTTCCGCGCTCGACTCAGGCGTTCCTCCGTCGCTTTCGCCCCCGGTTTCGCGTCGGTCGTTTTCGCTCCCGGTTTCGCGTCGGTCGTTTTCGCTCCCGGTTTCGCGTCTACCGCCCCGGGGGCCGCCCCTCGCCTGCTCGCCCCCTTGCCGCCGGCGTCCCTCGCGCCGGTCCGCCCGGTCCGCGCGGCGGCGGGCTGGTCGCTCTCCTCCGGGCCGGCCGGCTCCGGAGCCTCGGCGGAGTCCATTCCCGGCGTGAAGACCTCCCCGCGCAGCGCGCGCTCGATCAGGTCGACGGCGCTGGCGACCGCGGCGAGCCGGGCGCCCTCCTTGCGGTACGCCGCCAGGACGGTATCGATCGCGTGCGGCGGCAGCGTCCCCGCCAGCTCGGTCCTGGCCGTCCGATAGCCCTGCCGCGCGCCCTCCACGCACGCCTTCGCGTGGTACCTGGCCATGGTGGCCAGCGCGACCGGATACCGGCGCAGGACCCCGTGCAGGCGATAGTCGGGCGGAACCACGTCGAGCAGCCAGCCGACGGCGGTGGACTCGAAGTCCTCGCTCCCGGGCGGATGCACCCCGGCCGGCCACTCCGGTGGCAGATACGTGCCCATCCCGTCACCCTATCAATAATCGAACGTAAATTCTACAGCCATCTCGCGTCCGCTCATGGGCACAGCCTGTCGCCCTGCATGCCCTGTCGCCCTGCATATCCCCACTGCCTATGGCTTCGGCGTACTCCACTGCTTCCCCACGCATCCCTCTGTCCTCTCTGGCACCGTGCGTTGCCCCGGACGTACCCGAGTCCCTCCCGCCAACGACATCAATGGAGCATCGATGTCGCTATTACGACATTGATGGAGCATCGATGTCGTTTGTCCATTTCCGTGCTCGTGACGGGCGATAGCTATGGTTCGAACGCGCC
>JAICWX010000033.1 GCA_025934635.1 Streptosporangiaceae bacterium
GATCAGCTGGGGGCGGCGTTGTTCCTGGCGGTGCGGATGGGTCAGCCGATCTTGCTGGAGGGCGAGCCGGGGGTGGGCAAGACCGAGGCCGCCAAGGCGCTGGCGGCGGCGATCGGTACCCCGCTGGTGCGGTTGCAGTGCTATGAGGGGATCACGGCGTCTGAGGCGCTGTATGAGTGGAACTATCCGCGGCAGCTGCTGGCGATCCGGCTGGCGGAGGCGGCGGGGGACCGGATCTCGGACCGGGACCTGTTCACGAATGAGTACCTGCTGCCCCGGCCGCTGCTGTCGGCGCTGCTGCATCCGGGGCCGCGGCCGGCGGTGCTGCTGATCGATGAGGTGGACCGGGCTGATGATGAGTTCGAGGCGTTCTTGTTCGAGCTGCTGGCGGAGGCGGCGGTGACGATCCCGGAGCTGGGGACGCAGCGGGCGGTGCTGGCGCCGGTGACGGTGCTGACGTCGAACCGGACGCGGGATCTGCATGACGCGCTGAAGCGGCGGTGCCTGTATCACTGGATCGCGTATCCGGGTACGGCGCGGGTGGCGGAGATCGTCCGCCGGCGGGTGCCCGCGTCGGGGGAGCGGCTATCCGGCCAGGTCGCGGCCGCCGTCAGCCGGCTCCGGGCGCTGGACCTGACCAAGCCGCCGGGGATCTCGGAGGCGATCAGCTGGGCGTTCGCGGTGAGCGTGTTCGGCGCCGCCGAGCTCGACGCCCCGGTCGCCGGCCAGACCCTGTCCACGGTGCTGAAGTACCCCGAAGACGAGGACACGGTCCGCCAGGCCGGCCTGGCGGCAGTGGTGGGTCGCATTGACTGAACCCGGGATCCTGCCCGGGGCAGCCGGGCCGGACGTGGCGGCCATGGCGACCGGCCTGGGGATCGCCCTGCATACGGCGGGCCTGCCGGTCGGGCCGGACCGGTGTGAGCGGCTGGCCCGCGCGGTGACGGTCATGGGCGCGGCCTCGCTGGCCGACCTGCGGGCCTGCGCGCTGGCCACGATGGTGTCGGACCCGGGCCAGATGGCTACCTTCGACCGGGTCTTCGCGGCCATCTTCGGCGGCCCGTCACCGTTCCGGAACCTGCCGCCGCTGCCTGCGCCTCCGTCGTTCCAGCGCCCCGACGGCCCGTCGGCGGACGGCTCGTCCGCCGGAGATCCGGACGGCCTGACGTCGGGTCTCCAGATGATCGAGGCCGGCCCGCCGTCCGGCGATGACGGCGACGGTGCGGACCTGCCCGAGGGGCCGGCCCTGCAGCGGGTGGCCTCGGCCACCGAGCGGCTGCGCGGCCGCGACTTCACCGAGCTGTCCCCGGCCGAGCTGCGCCAGCTGATCTCGCTCATGCGGGAGCTGAACCTGGCCATCCCGCCGCGGCGCACCCGGCGGTTCCGGGGACCTCGGAAAGGAAAGCGTACTGACCTGCGGCGGACCATGCGCCAGGCCCGGCGTTCGGGCGGTGAGGTCATCCGCTTGTCCCATCAGGCCCGGGTGGTGCGGCCGCGCCGCCTAGTCGTCCTGTGCGACATATCCGGCTCCATGGAGCCCTACGCCCGGGCCTTGCTGCTGCTCCTCTACGCGCTCAACGGAGGCCAGTTTCGCAGCAGCGAGAACCGGCCTGAGGTGTTCAGCTTCGCCACCCGGCTGACCCGGCTGACCCCGACGCTTTCCGCGGCCAGTCCGGCCACCATGCTGGCCAAAGCGGGCGAGGCCGCCCCGGACTGGTCCGGCGGGACCCGGATCGGCGCCGCGCTCAAGGAGTTCAACGACCGCTACGGCACCCGGGGCATGGCCCGCGGCGCGGTGGTGCTGATCATCTCCGACGGCTGGGAGACCGGCGACCCCGGACTGCTCGGCCAGCAGATGGCCCGGCTGGCCCGGGTGGCCTACCGGATCGTCTGGGCCAACCCGCGCACCCAGTCACCGCGCTACCGGCCCGAGGTCGGCGGCATGGCCGCGGCCTGGCCGTACTGCGACGCGGTAGTCAGCGCGCACAACCTGGACGCCCTGGACGACCTGCTCGCCGCGCTCAGCTGAGAGCGAGCTGGTGGTGGATGCGGCCTTCGGTGCCGGTCAGGGGCTGGCCGGTGCCGCCCCAGCGGAGCTGGATCAGCTCGGCGGCGATCGAGACGGCGGTCTCCTCCGGTGTCCGGGCCCCCAGGTCCAGGCCGATCGGGGACCGCAGCCGGGCCAGCTCCGGC
Organism: Streptosporangiaceae bacterium; assembly: GCA_025934635.1. The sequence continues at coordinate 2,194 of JAICWX010000033.1, forward strand.
TCGGTCAGGCCGGCTTCGCGGAGCCGGGCCAGCCGGTCGTCATGGGTCCGGCGGCTGCCCATCGCCCCGATGTAGGCGGCCGGGGTCCGCAGCGCCACCTCCAGCAGCGGCACGTCGAACTTCGGGTCATGGGTCAGCACGCAGATCACCGTCCGGGCATCGACCTCGGTCCCGGCCAGGAACCGGTGCGGCCAGTCCACCACGACCTCGTCCGCGTCGGGGAACCGGGACGCGGTCGCGAACACCTTCCGCGCATCGCACACCGTCACCCGGTAGCCCAGGAACTTCCCCGCCCGCGCCACCGCGGCGGCGAAGTCGATCGCCCCGAACACCAGCATCCGCGGCGCCGGTGCGAACGAGTTCACGAACACGGCCAGGTCATCACCGCGCCGCTCCCCGTGCGCGCCGTACCGGCGGATCCCGGTCAGCCCCTGCGCCAGCATCCCGCGCACGTCATCATCGACCGCCGCGTCGATCCGCGCCGACCCCAGCGTCCCCGACGCCCCGGCATGCCAGCCGTCCGGCGGACCGCCCTCGCCGGCCCAGATCACCCGCCGCGCGCCGATCCGCCCCGGCCCGGCGATCACGGTCGCGACCGCGACCGGCTCGCCGCGCCCGACCGCCGCGGCGATCTCCCCCAGCTCGGGAAAACTCGCCCGGTCGACTCGCTCGACGAACATGTCGATGATCCCGCCGCAGGTCAGGCCGACCGCGAACGCGTCATCATCACTGACCCCGTAGGTCTGCGACACCGGCTCCCCGGTCCGGCAGACCTCCAGCGCCAGCTCATAGACGGCCCCCTCCACGCAGCCGCCGGACACGCTGCCGGCCACCTCGTGATCAGCGGCCGCCAAGACCGCCAGCGCCGCCCCCGGGTCCCGCGGCGCACTGCGGTACGTGCCCACCACCGTCGCCAGGCCGAAAGACTCCCCGGCCTCCCACCACTTGGCGACCTTGCCCAGAATGTCACGCACGTACGTCACCTCGACTGTAACCGACCTGCTAAAGGGGCCAACTAGCCGCACCGCAGACGGTATTCCCGGCGGGACTACCGTCATGGCGGCCTGGCTAGCCCTTCCGTGCGCCTCGCCGTAGCAGATGCCGGAACCGCCGGCCGAGCAGCGCGAGGGCCGCCGCCACGGCGGCGACGGGGACGACCCGCTTGAGGATCGCCGGGCCGACCAGCCGGACCAGGTTGAGCGAGTCGTCGTCCTTCGGCGCCGCCGGCGCCGCGGCCGCACTGACGGCCGGCCTGGCAGCGACCGGGGTAACGGCGGCGGGCGGCGCGTCCGGGCTGGTTTCGGCGGCCCGGGTTCCGCCGTCGGCCGCGGCCGCGCTGGCCTCAGCAGCGGGGGCGCTGGCATCGGTACCGTCCGCGGTGGGCCCGTTGCTGTCGGAGATCAGCTGGGCCAGGTTGTCAGCGAACTTCTCGACCAGCTTGCCACCGACTTCCGCGATGACGCCACGGCCGAACTGAGCCGGACGGCCGGTCACGTTCATCGTCGTGTGAATGACGACCCGGGTGCTCTCCCCGGACTCCTCGGGCTCCAGCGAAGCCCGGACGGTCGCCGACGCGGTACCCGAGCCGCGGGTCTCCTTGCCCGTCGCTTCCAGTACCACTACCTGGGCCTCGGCGTCCCGCTCAATGAACTTCGCGGTGCCGCGGTAGGTCAGCGACACCGGGCCGACCTTGACCTTGATGCGGCCGGTAACCACCTCGCCGTCGAACTCCTCGACCGTCGCGCCGGGCATGCACGGCGCGATCCTCTCCACGTCGAGAAGCACTTCCCACGCGTGGGCGGGCGAGGTGGGAACACTGAAGACGTTATCGAGCTCCATGCTCATCGGTGAATCCCTCTCTCTGGCTGGATCCAATCAGTGAATCATGCCCGCGATGACTTGATGCCACCGCACTGCCAGCCCTGACGGTGATTTCCGCTTCGGCCGCAGGTGGCCTTAGCTCAGCCCGGACCATAGGTACCGGGCGCCGATGGCGATGACGAGGATGCCAGTGACCCGGCGGATGAGGACGTCGGGAAGGCGGCCCTGGATGCGCGCCCCGGTATAGGCGCCGGCCAGCCCGCCGAGGCCCAGGGCGATCCCGGTGGGCCAGTCGGGGGCGACGGAGCCGGAATGGCGGGCAGACAAGATGGTGAAGGTCACGACCCCGGCCACGGAGGTGACGAAGGTGGAGGCCAGGGCGGCGGGGGCGACGTCGGCGGCCGGGCGGCCGGCGCCGATCAGGACCGGGGACAAGATGGAGCCGCCGCCGATGCCGTAGATGCCGCCGACGCAGCCGACCGCGCAGGCCAGCCCGGTCAGGACAGGGGAGGGGATGCGGCGCGGCGGGCGGGCGGGATCTGCCTGCCGGGGCCCGGTAACGGCGAGCCATACTCCCAGGGGCAGCAGGACGGCGGACACGACAAGACCGAAGATCTTCGGGCCGGGGATCAGCTCGACGCGGATAACGGATCCGGCGACAACGCCGGGCAGGGCCCCGGCGGTGAGCAGCAGGGCCAGGCCGCCGCCGGCCTGGTGCTGCCGCCGGAACCGGTACAGGGCCCCGGGGGTGGCGATGACGTTGTAGAGCAGGTTGGTCGGCGTGACCGCCGGGCTGGGTGTACCCAGCACGCTGACCTGGAACGGCAGCAGCAGGACAGCGCCGGAGATGCCAGCCGGGGTGGCGATCACGGCGATCCCGTAGGCCGCGATCAGGGCCACAGCCACGGTCCATCCGGTCCCGTGCACCCGGCCACCGTAACCGGGCCTGGCCGTTCCCGGGGCCGATGCCGGGGAGGTTTGCGCAGGTCAACCATTAGCTGCGCCATTGGTGCTTGACCAGCGCAAACATGCTGTCATTTCGTGACTTACCTGGCCCGAGGTGATTAGCGTTGCGGTATCAGGACCCGGCCGGGCCGATCCGGCTGGGCCATGGCCTTGCAGTCCGGGCGAGGAGCCACGATGCCGCGACGGCATGGTCCGGGGCTGTCGCTGGCTGAGTGGCTGGTGCTGTGCCTGGTCAGCCAGGAACCCGCGCACTGCTTCGCGCTGGCCGCCCTGCTGGCTCCCGGCGGCAGCCTCGGCACGGTGTGGCATGTGCACAAGGCGGAGGTCTACCGGGCGGCCCAGCGGCTGGAGCGCCTCGGCCTGATCACGGCGGCCGGTAAGCAGGTCACCAGCCTGGGGCCGCCCAGGGCCCGGCTGTGTGCCACGCCCGAAGGACACCGGGCCGCTCATGGATGGCTGCGCCAGCCCGCCGGGCACGCCCGCGATGTGCGGTCAGAGCTGCTGGTCAAGCTGGCCTTGCTGGCCCGGGCCGGCGCCGATCCCGGCGACCTGCTGCGGGGCCAGCGCCGCCAGCTCACCCCGGTGGCCGAGGGACTAGCCCGCCAGTTGCGCACCGCCTCGGGGTCCGCCCGGTCCCTGACGCTGTGGCGGCACGGATCGGTCTGCGCGACGCTGCGGTTCATCGACGTTCTGCTGGCCGCCGCACCCGCGCCGCGGGCTGAGAGCGCACCGGCCGCAGCGGCGAGGTGATATCCCGCCCGCGGGCCATCCCGTCGCGGAATGGAATTCGGCGCCGGCGCGAAGGTTCGTCACCGTCAAACAGCGCTACGACCCGGGCGAAGTCTTCCGGCTCAACCACGACATCGACCCGGCGGCCGGGAACTTACCGGCCCGGGTCCGCCTCCGCGATGAGTTCGAGGATGCGGGCCGGGGGCAGGTGCTGCTCGTAGATCCGCACGCCGAAGGGGGAGAGCGCGTCCTCGATGGCGTTCACGATCGTGGGCGGTGCGACGATCATGCCGCCTTCGCCGACGCCGCGGAAGTTGACGTCGGCGTCGAGCGGCACCGTCTGGAGGTGCTCGATCTCGATGCGCGGGATGTCGCAGGCGGTCGGCATCAGGTAATCCATGAACGTGGCCGACTGGAAGCTGCCGTCCTCGCCGTACGCCGATCGTTCGAGCAGCACCGCGCCGATGCCCTGCGCGACGCCGCCCCGGATCTGGCCCTCGACGACGGCCGGATTGATCAGCGCCCCGCAATCTTCGGCGGCGACGTACCGCTCCACCTTCACGATGCCGGTCTCGGTATCGACGTCCACGATGGCGCAGTGAGTACCGCCGGACCAGCCGCCCTCGCCGCCGTCGAACGTGGCCTCGACCTCGAGCTTGGCGTCTACGTCGGCACCGAACTGCCCGGCTGCGGCGCGCTGCGCGACCTCGCTGACGGCGATCGCGCTGGCCGGATCCCCGCGCACCCAGACGTTGCCGTCGGTGATCAGCAGGTCCTGCGCGCTGGCTTCCATGAGATGCGCCGCGAAATCGAGCACCTTGGCCTTGAGCTGACGGGCGCCGTGCAGTGTCACGCCTCCGGTCATGGTGGCTGACCGGCTGCCGCCGGTCAGCCCGAACGGGACGATGTCGCTGTCGCCGATGACGACGCGGACCTGCTCGAACGGCACGCCGAACTCGTCGGCGGCGATCTGGGCCAGGGTCGTCTGGTGGCTCTGGCCGTGCGGCATCTGACCGGTGAACAGCGCGACGATGCCGTCTTCCTCCAGCCGCAGGCGCATGGACTCCATGCCCATGGGGCCACTGGCCCCCTCCGGGGCGCGCGGCCCCGGGGCGGCCTCGATGAACGTGGCCACCCCGATGCCGAGGTAGCGGCCCTGCGCTCGCGCTTCGGCCTGGCGGCGCCGGAACGCGGGGAAGTCCACGAGCCGGGTGACTCGCTCCAGCGACTCCTTCGACGTGGTTCCCGCCAGCGGGCGCCCGGTGATCATCATGGCCGGCGGGTCGGTGCGCGGGGCGACGTTACGCAGCCGGATATCAACCGGATCCAGGCCGAGTTCCTTCGCGACGAGGTTCAGGACCCGTTCCCGCACGAACGTCTCGGAGGCCCACGGCCCGCGGTAGGCGACATAGGTCGCCTTATTCGTGATCACCCCGGTGGACTCGAAGCCCAGGGCCGCGAGCTTGTACGGACCGGGCAGCATCCCTTCCATGATGGCCGGGACCATCGCGCCCATCCCCGGGTAGGCGCCGGTGTCGACGACCATCTTCACGTCCAGCCCGAGCAGGTCACCGTCGTCGCTGACCGCCGCCCGGATGTCGAAGCTTTCCTCGCGTGCCTGCCCGGACACGGTCAGGTTCTCGCCGCGGTCCTCCACCCACTTGACCGGCCGGCCAAGCTGACGCGAGCCGGCGGCAACGGCGAGTTCTTCGCGTGACGCGCCGATCTTCAGGCCGAACGAGCCGCCGATATCGCCGGCCAGCACGCGCACTTTGTCCGGTTCGATACCGAGGCGCATGGCGACGGCGATCCTGGTGACGTGAACGCTCTGCGTGGCCGCGTACATCGTCAGGACACCCGCGCCGGCGTCGTAGCTCGCGACGCAGCCGCGTCCTTCCATCGGCACGTTCTGATGCCGGTGCACGTCGATGTGGAGGTCGATAACCCGGTCAGCGCCCGCGAGCGTGCCGGAGACATCACCGAACTCGTGACGTGAGCACGGCAGGGCGATGTTGTCACCGAGGTTGGCGAATAGCGGCGGGCTGCCCGGGTCGAGCGCGAAAGCGGCACTCACGACCGGAGGCAGGTCGTCGTACTCGACCTCCACCAGCTCGCAGCCGTCCTCGGCCAGGTAACGGCTCTCGGCGATGACGATCGCCACGGGATCGCCGACGAGGCGCACCTTGTCGGTCGCCAGCAGGGTGAACTCCGGGGTGGGGCCGGCCCAGCCCATGAGAGCCATCAGCGCATCCGGCCCCGGCACCGTCATCGTTTCCAGCTCCGCCCCGGTGAGCACCGCGACCACCCCGGGCAGCGCCCGTGCCGCCGAGGCGTCCACCGACAGCACCTGAGCGTGAGCCATCGGCGAGCGCACGAACGCGGCGTGCAGCATCCCGGGCAGCTTGATGTCGTCGACGTACCGGCCCGCGCCGGTGAGAATGCGCGGGTCTTCCGAGCGCTTGATGCTGGCGCCGGTGTAGCGCTCAGCCGCGATTGCTGCCATGGTCGCTCCTCGCTCAAGGCTGACGGTTGCGCTCGGCGGCCAGCAGGACGCCGTCGATGATGCTCTGGTAGCCGGTGCACCGGCAGATGTTGCCGGACAGCGCCTCGCGGATCTGCTGTTCGCCGGCGTCGGGATGATCGGTGAGGAACGCGGTGGCCTGCATGACGAATCCTGGCGTGCAGAAACCGCACTGGAAACTGTGCGAATCCCACATCGCCTGCTGCAGCGGGCCGAGCTCGCCGTCCGCGGCGAGCCCTTCGACTGTCGTCACCTCGCGGCCGGCCGCCTGGACCGCCAGCATCAGGCACGACCGCACCGCCCGGCCGTCGACGATGACCGTGCACGCACCGCAGACCCCGTGCTCGCAGCCGACGTGGGTACCGGTGAGATCGAGGTCATCTCGCAGGAAGTCCGCCAGCGTCTTGCGTGCCTCCGGCGAGCCCGTGCGCGTCATGCCGTTGATCTTCAGGGTGATGTCCGCCATCAGTTACTGCCTCTCGCGGGCGTTGTCCGCTGCTGCTTGCAGGCCGCGGCGCACCACGGCGGCCGCCAGCGTCTTCCGGTAGCCCGACGACCCGTGCAGGTCGGCGGGCGGGTCGAGATCCTTGGTCGCCTGGCGGGCCGCCTCAGCGAACAGCTCCGTCGACGGCCTCTCGCCGGCCAGCAGGTCTTCCGCGGCAGCGGCCCGGACCGGCACGTCGGAAACGCCGGCGAACGCCAGCCGGGCATCGCTGATCACCTCGCCGGATAGCACCAGTGACGTCGCCAGGCCGACGATGGCGAAGTCACCATGGCGCCGGGCCACCTCGCGAAAGCTGACCCCGGTGCCCGGTCGCGCGGCCGGGAACCGCACCTCCGCCAGGAGCTCGTCAGGACCGCGTGACGTCGTGAGGTAGCCCTCGAACCACTCCGCGGCCGGGACCACTCGCGTCCCGGACGGCCCGCGCACCACGAACTCGGCATCCAGCGCCCGGGCGACGGCCGGCAGCTCAGCGGCCGGATCGGCATGCGCCAGGCTGCCTCCGATCGTGCCGCGGCTGCGGATGGCCTCATGGCCGATCATGGGCAGGGCAGCCGCCAGCAGCGGCACCGCATCGGCGACGGTCCCGGATTCCTCGGCCACGTATTCCCGCGTCATGGCGCCGATCGCCACCTGGCCGTCTGCCGCCAGCACCCCGGAGAGCTCATCGACGCCGTTGATGTCGATGAGCACGTCCGGCCGGGCCAGCCGCAGCGCCAGCAGCGGTATCAGGCTCTGGCCGCCGGCCAGCACGCTCGCCTCGTCCCCGTGCTCAGCCAGCAAACCGAGCGCCTCGTCAACGGTCGTCGGCGCCTCGTACGCAAAAGGAGGCAGTTTCATCGGCGCGGCCCTTCGATCGGGGGCAATTCTTCCCGTCAAGGCCCATTAGTTACCCTAACCACCGCGCCGGCGGCAACCATAGTCACCACAATTTGCGCAGGTAAAGTGCTACTTGCGGCTACTGGTCGCTGGCCTGAGCCGGCTCGACTTCCACCCTGGTGTCGGAGAACGTCGGGGCATTGCCCAGGTCGGCGAACACGAACGGGTTGACCGCGTTGACGGTGGAATGGCCCCTGGCGTTCTTGCGCCAGGCTCCCATCGGCGTCATGACCACCCCCGGAGCGATCTCGTCGGTAACCCGGGCCCGCGCGGTGAACTGACCGCGGTCGTTGAACACGCGGACGTACTGCCCGTCGGTGATGCCGCGCACGGCGGCGTCGCGCGGGTGCACGGTCACCATCTGCTCGCCCTGGACGCGGCGCTGGGCGGGCTGGTCGCCGGCGCTGGAGTTGAGGTAGGCGTGAGACTTGGGAGAGATGAGGTTCAACTGGTAGCCCGTATCGGCGGTCTCGCGGGGCGGCACGTAGTGCGGCAGGGGATCGATCGTGCCGCCCGGCTGGTACTCGTCGCTGCCCTGCCGGAACAGCGGCAGCACGAAGTTGCCGGCCTGCTCGGCGACCGAGGAGCGGAACTCGACCTTGCCCGACGGGGTCGGGAAGTTGCCCTCGGCGTGCGGGGCGTACTGATCGGCCGGCGGCAGGCTGAGCCGGGCCCAGCCGCTGCGGCGGAGCGATTCCAGGCTGATTCCGTCCATCGCCGGCGCGGACCAGTCGAATGCCTCGGCCATCATCTGCTCGTCGGTGCGGGTGAAGCACTCCTCGGTGAACCCCATGCGGGCGGCCAGCCGCCGGAACAGCTCGGTGTTGGAGATAGCCTCGCCGACGGGCTCGATGGCCGGGGTGTTCAGCGTGACGTAGAAGTGGCCCCAGCTGAACATGATGTCGTGCTGTTCCAGCTGAGTGGTGGCCGGCAGCACCAGGTCGGCGTACCGCGCGGTATCGGTCAGGAAATGCTCGCTGACCACGGTGAACAGGTCATCCCGGGACAGGCCTGCGACCACCTTGTCCTGTTCCGGGCAGACCACGACCGGATTGGAGTTGTACACCATCAGCGCGGTGACCGGCGGGTCCAGGCTCAGTTCCCCGGTCAGCGCGCGACCCAGCAGGAACTGGTTGACCACCCGGGTCCCCGGCGTGGCCAGCTCCGGGTGCAGCAGCGCGGGCCAGTTCACCGGGAACGCCCACAGCGGCAGCTGCAGCAGCCCGCCGCCGACGTGGCGCCAGGCGCCCGTCAGCGCCGGCAGGCAGGCGATCGAGCGGACCGTCTGCCCCCCTCCGGCTTGCCGCTCGATGGCCACCCCGATCCGGATCATCGACGGCTGGGCGGCGGCGTACTCCCGCGCCAGGGTCCGGATGTCACCGGCCGGGATCCCGGTCTGCTCCGACGCCCACTCCGGGGTGTAGCGCCGGACCCGCCCGGCCAGTTCCTCGTACCCGGTGGTGTAATCCCGGACGTAGGCCTGGTCGGTGAGGCCCTCGCCGATGATGACGTTCATCATGGCCAGCGCGAGCGCACCGTCGGTGCCAGGCCGGATCGGGATATGCCAGTCCGCGTGCGCGGCCGTCCGGTGCCGGACCGGGTCGATCACCACGACCTTCGCGCCGCGGCGCTGCGCCTCGGCCACGAACGGCCACAGGTGCAGGTTTGTCGAGATCATGTTGCAGGCCCAGATGAGGATGTAGCGGGAGTGCGCCAGGCTCTCCGGATCCACCCCCGCGGTCGCGCCGATCGTCATGGTGTAGGCCGTGCAGGCGCCGGAGTCGCAGTAGGTCCGCTCGGTGATCGTGGCGCCGAGCTTGTTGAAGAACGGGTCGCCCACGTTCAGGCCGTTCAGGATGCCTTCAGTGCCCAGGTAGCTGACCGGCATCACGGTTTGCGGGCCATGCTCGGCGATCGCGGACCGGAACCGGCCGGCGATCTCATCCAGCGCCTCGTCCCAGGAGACGCGGGCGAACTGGCCGCTGCCCTTCGGGCCGGTGCGCCGCAGCGGGTACAGCACCCGGTCTGGGCTGTACGCCTTGTCGACGTAGTTATTCACCTTCACGCACAGGCCGCCGCGGGTGAACGGGTGCTCAGGATCGCCCCGCACGTCCACCGCCCGGCCGTCTCGTACCGAGACCAGCATCGCGCAGGTGTCCGGGCAGTCATGCGGGCACGCGCCGCGCACGGTCGCCGTCGTGTGCTCATTCGCGGTGGCCGTCATGAAATCTCCCCACGCCCGCCGTCTCCAGCATTAATACGCAGTATCCTCCGGTTTGCAGCTCTCTGGCCGCTCGATTTAATACACACATAAGGCCGTGCCGATACCCGGTAACTGTCATTTGCGGAAAGCAAATGACAGTAGCCATATAACAATGCTGATCCGGACGGGAGACGCGTTAATCGTCTCGGCCGGCTGATGCCGGTGCTGTCGGCCCCCGCGGTTCCGGCATCCTCGGCGCGGGCGCGGACGTCCTGGTCAGAGCAGAATCCCGTCCGGCTGGCCTTGAGGCAGAGCAGGCCGAGAAGCCGACCGTCGGCGCCGGTGACAGCGACCCGCCGCCGCCCGGCCGCGGACATCGCCTGGTACACCTCGGCCAGGCTGGCGCCGGGCGCCACCGTACGGCCCGCGAGCCGTCCCAGCGGCGCCACGGCGGCCTCCGGATCCCGGCAGCCGGCGATGTCGTCGCGTTCCACGATGGCTCGCAGGTAGCCGGCCGGACTGACGATCAGCGCGGCATGGACGTGATCGTCGCCGAAGAAGTACCGGATCTCGCCGACGGTGGCGGACAGCGCATGGCGGACCGGAGCCGTGATCATCGCCTCGCCTGCGGTGCGTACGACCTCATCCACTGATCCAGGATAAGAACCACGCCCGGTACCCGCGGGCGCCAGCCCCCGGTCGTAGTTGCCGCGGTAGCCCAGCCGCCGTCACGGCAGGGGAAGGCGGTCGCCTCCATCACAGCTTGTGGAGGAACTCCGGGACCCGTCCGGCGGTGAAGTCGTAGTACCGCGCCCACGTGGGCTCGATCGAGATGCGGGCCATCTGCTTGTACACCGACCGCACCTGCGCCTCGAACTGGACGTGCTGCTCGGCCGTGAAGCCCTTGGCCGTCGCGGCCAGGTACTCCTCGGGCACACCGTCCACGATGTCGACCGTCGCCACGCCCCGTACGGAGAGCGCCTTGCTCGCCGCCGCGACGTCGTTGTCGACGGCCAGCGCCACCTGCGGCCGGTCCTTCAGGGCGCGGACCTTGGGCGCAATGGTGGCAGTGCAGACGATGACCCGGCCGTCGCGCCACAGGAACCCGGTCGGGATCACCCGGGGGAAGCCGTCCCGTCCGGTGTAGGCCAGCCGGGCCAGCGCCTGGTGCTCGAGCAGCTCCACCGCGCCGGGTTCGCCGAGATCCGCGATGGCCTGGCCGCCCTTCCCCAGCATGTCCGCCAGCTTGCCCAGCACGTCCTCCCAGCCGGGACCGACGTTCTTGGCCACGCCCGGCAGGGCGGCCGCGAGGTCATCGAGCCGCTCGTGGACCAGGGTGAGCGCCGTGCCGCCATCCGGAGCCTCGCGGAACGTCACTGTCAGCAGCGAGTCGAACGTCACCCCGTCCCGTCGCTGCGGTCCGACGAAGCCCCAGCGGAACACGATGCGCTGACCCGGGACGAGCTCGGCCAGCTCGCCGTCGAAACCGCCGGCCGGGGTGCCCGAGGGGTCGGCGTGCCAGATCCGGAAGTGGCCGCCGACCCGCTCGTCCACCTCGGCCCGGGTGATCGCGTAGGTTCCCGGCGCCATCCACCGGGTCAGCAGCTCGGGATCGAGCCATGCCCGGTAGACCTGCGCGGGCGAGGCCGGGATCGTGCGTTCGATGCGAACGGCCGCGGATGGTCCGGTCACGTTTATCACTGCTCCTTAGTGCCATTATCGGGCTGGTCGGAGGTCTGGAAGAGGTCTTCGAGGGCGTCGAGGCGCTCACGCCAGTGACGCTGGTAGAAGGCGAGCCAGGCCTGGGCCGACGCGAGCGGCCCCGGCTCCAGGCGGCAGATGTGCCGTCGGCCGTTGATGGTCCGGCGCAGGAGGCCGGCGCGCTCGAGCACCTGCACGTGCTTGGCCGCCGCCGCCAGCGACATGGCCAGCGGCTCGGCCAGCTGGCCGACGGTCAGCGGCCCGGCGTCCAGGCGGCCCAGCATGTCCCGCCTGGCCTGGCTGGCGAGGGCGTGGAACACCGCGTCCATCGCCACCTGATCATCAACCACCTGGTTGACGGTAGCCGGTCGGCCGTCCAACCGTCAACCATTCGGTTGAGATTCTGGCCGGCGACGACCGGCCCGGTGTCGCCGGCCACGCCGGGCCAGACCGACAATGGAAGGGTGCGGAGGGCTCTGACGAGGACGGGCCGGTGGATCTGGTCGGTACGCCGGCTCATGCTGGCCTGCGGCGCATGGCTGATCCTGGCGTTCCCCGCGCCGAACCTGGAGTTCCTGGCCTGGTTCGGGCTGGTACCCGGGCTGGTGCTTATCGCCCGGGCACCGACCGCCCGGGAAGGCGGGATGCGGGCCTGGTGGCTCGGGGCGGGGTACCTGATCGCGGCGCTGTACTGGATGGCGCCCGAGATCGGGCCCGCCGTGCTGCTGGTCGGCGCGGTCGTCGGCGTGCTGTGGGTGCCGTTCGGGATAGCCGCGCAGAAGCTGCTGCGGCCGCCGGTCAGCTGGCCGCGGGCGCTCGCCGGGCTGGTGGTGGTGCCGAGCTGCTGGCTGCTCACCGAGTGGCTGCGGTCCTGGCAGGCGCTCGGCGGCCCGTGGGCCGTGTTCGGCGTCAGCCAGTGGCAGCACCCCGCGGTGCTGGCGCTGGCCGCGGTGGGCGGCGTGTGGCTGATCAGCTTCGCGCTCGTGCTGGCCAACGTGGCGATCGTGCTCGCCCTCGAGTCCCTGCCGCGCTTGCTGCCCGGCGCCACCGTGCGGCCCGGGCTCGCGGCCCTCGGCGTGGCCGCGGCCGCGGCCAGCGTTGGCGCCGGGCCGCTGGCGTTCGCGCTCACCCCGGCCAGCCCGGCGGCCCGCGAGGCCACGATCGCCATGGTGCAGCCGGGAGTCATCGGCAATGCCGTCGAGCGGGTGGACGCCAGCGAGCGGCTGACCGCCGAGCTGAGCCGCCCCGGTGGGCTCAGCGGGGTCAAGCCGGACCTGATCGTGTGGGGCGAGAGCAGCACCGCGGCGGACCTGACCCTGCCGGGAAATCGCGCTCAGCTCGCCCGGCTGGAGGCGCTGGCCCGCGATGACGGCGCCGACCTGCTGGTCAACCAGGACACCACGGTGCCGGGTAAGGGGCAGGAGAAGGTGGGCGTGCTGGTCAGCCCGGCCGGCATCCAGGGCCAGTACATCAAGACGCGGCTGGTGCCGTTCGGCGAGTACATCCCGTTCCGGCAGCAGCTCGGCTGGCTCACCAAGATCAGCAAGGCCGCCGCATCCAACATGATCCCCGGCACCGGCGCGCACCTGCTGTACCCGGCCGACCGGGCGGGCCGGCCGCTGCCGATCGGCGTGCTCATCTGCTTCGAGTCGGCATTCCCCGACATGTCCCGGGTCGATACCGACCTGGGCGCGCAGCTGATCGTCTACCAGTCGGCCACCTCGACCTTCCAGGGCACCTGGGGGCCGGACCAGCACGCGTCGCTGGCGGCCGTGCGCGCGGCCGAGACAGGCCGGCCGGCGGTGCAGGCCGCGCTCACCGGGGTCACGGCCGCGTTCGACGCCCGCGGACGGCTGCTGGCCTGGATGGGGCAGCCCGGGCACGGCGTGCTCAGCGTCCGGCTCGGCCTGCCGGCCGTCTCGGCGCGGACGATTTACGACCGATTCGGCGATTACGTACCGTGGTCGACGCTGGCCATCGTGGTCCTGGCCACACTGGTCATGTTTGCGAATTCACGCGGTTTTCCTGGCCGAAGTGCTGGCGCCGGGGGAAGGAGTACGGCACAATATGAAGCCGGACAGTCCGTGTCACATTAGCGAGGCCGCAGGGGAAGGCGAACCTCGTCTATAAGGAGGCACGGTGTCCGCGCATGGTGTTTTGTACATTCATTCCGCGCCCCCGGCGCTGTGCCCGCACATCGAGTGGGCCGTTGCCGGAATCGTCGGGGCGCCCGTTGGCATGTCGTGGGTCGGCCAGCCGGCCGCTCCTGGTGCCGTGCGGGCCGAGCTCGACTGGCAGGCCATGCCCGGGACGGCGGGAGCGATCGCGTCCGCCCTGGCCGGGTGGAACCGCCTCCGTTTCGAGGTCACCGAGGACGGCTCTCCCGGCTGTGACGGCGTGCGCCATTGCTACGCCCCCGACCTTGGCCTGTTCACCGCGGTGACCGGCGCCAACGGCGACATCATGGTGCCCGAGGACCGGCTCCGGTCGGTCATGCTGCTGGCCTCCGGCGGGGGCGCCGGCCGGTCGCTGGAGGACGAGCTTGGCCGTCTCCTGGGCACGGCCTGGGACAACGAGCTGGAGCCGTTCCGCCGGGCCGCCGATGGCGCTCCTGTCCGCTGGCTCAACGCGACGGGCTGAGCGGCCAGACGCTCAAGGTGCGGCCAGGGCGCTACCAGCTGGTCGGGACCGGCATGCCCTCGCTGTAGCCGGACGCGCTCTGCAGCCCGACCACGGCCCGCTCGCCGAACTCGGCCAGGTCCCGTGCGCCCGCGTAGGTGCACGAGGAGCGCAGCCCGGCCACGATCATGTCGATCAGGTCCTCCACGCCCGGGCGGACCGGGTCCAGGTACATCCGGGCCGAGGAGATCCCCTCCTCGAACAGTGCCTTGCGGGCCCGCTCGAACGCGGAGTCGCTGGCCGACCTCATCCGGACCGCCCGCGCCGACGCCATCCCGAAGCTCTCCTTGTACAGCCGCCCCTCCGGTGACCGGAACGTGTCGCCGGGGGATTCGTAGGTGCCGGCGAACCACGACCCGACCATCACGTTGGAGGCACCCGCGGCCAGGGCCAGCGCCACGTCCCGGGGATGGCGGACCCCGCCGTCGGCCCAGACCGAGGCCCCCAGTTGCCGGGCCTCGGCGGCACACTCCAGCACGGCGGAGAACTGCGGCCGTCCCACGCCGGTCATCATCCGGGTCGTGCACATCGCGCCCGGCCCGACGCCGACCTTGACGATGTCCGCGCCGGCCGACACCAGGTCGGCCACCCCGGCCGCGGTCACCACGTTGCCCGCCACCACCGGCACCGCCGGGTCGAGCCCGCGGACCGCCTGCAGCGCGCTGATCATCTTCTCCTGATGCCCGTGCGCGGTGTCGACCACGAGCACGTCGGCGCCCGCGTCGATCAGCAGCTTGGCCCGGGCCGCCACGTCGCCGTTGACCCCGATGGCCACGCCGGCCCGCAGCCGGCCCGAGGCGTCGACGGCGGGGGAGTACAGGGTCGCCCGCAACGCCCCCGTCCTGGTCATGATGCCCAGGCAGCGACCGGTCCCGTCCACGACCGGCGCCAGCCGGTGCCGCCCGTCGTGCAGCATGGAGAAAGCCTGCTCCGGCGGCGTCCCCGCGGGCAGCGTGAACGGGTCGGCGGACATCACGTGGCTCAGCTGGGTGAACCGGTCCACGCCGAGGCAGTCGGCCTCGGTGACCACCCCGACGGGCTGTCCCGCGGAGACCACGATCACGGCGCCGTGCGCCCGCTTGGGCAGCAGGCTCAGCGCGTCGCCGGCCGTGTCGGTCGGCGCGAGCGTCAGCGCGGTCTCCACCACCAGATCCCGCGACTTCACCCAGGCGATCACGTCCGCCACGACGTCGGCCGGGATGTCCTGCGGCAGGATCGCCACGCCGCCCCGGCGCGCCACCGTCTCCGCCATCCGCCGTCCCGAGACGGCGGTCATGTTGGCGGTCACGATCGGGATGGTGGCGCCGCTGCCGTCAGTGGTGGCCAGGTCGACGTCGAGCCGTGAGCCGATCGCCGACCGGCTCGGCACCATGAAGACATCGCTGTACGTCAGGTCGTGCCCGGGAGCTACCTCGTTAAGAAATCGCACGCTAGCGATTCTTCCCGAACGACGGCGATGCTATCGCCGGCCAGGTGATAACCGCTGGCCGGGTTCCGGCTAGCGGAGAGCTGAGCTGACGGTCAGGGCGATGGCGACTCCGGTCGCGCCGGCAGTCAGCAAGGTGAGGACAACGCCGCGGCGCAGGGCCAGGAGCAGGATCAGCGCGCCGCCCAGGATGGCGTATTGCCAGGGGTGGGTCAGCGCGCGGGTCAGCGGGATAGCGGATCCGAAGATCGCGCCGATCGCGGCCGGACCGGCGCCGCTGAGGAAACCGCGGGCCCGCCGGTCACCGCGGATCTGGTCAAAACGGTGCGCGCCCAGCAGGACGAACGCGAAGGACGGCGTGAACGCCACGACGGCGGCGAGTATCCCGCCGGCCAGGCCGGCCGCGGCGTAGCCGACGACGGCGACGGTCTGCACGACGGGGCCGGGGGTGATCTGGCCGAGCGCGACGGCGTTGAGGAACTGCGCGCCGGTCATCCAGTGGTAGTGGCTGACGGCATCGGCCTGCATCAGGGGAATGATCACGAATCCGCCGCCGTAGGACAGGGCGCCGACCTTGAACGCCACCCAGGCCACCGACAGCAGCACGCCGCCGCTGATCGCGGTCACGGCCAGCGCCGGGGCCGCCGTGATGGCTTGCAGGTCCTTGCCAGCGCGATAGGCGGCGTGCTGCGCCGTCAGCTCGATGAGCCCGCAGGCCAGCAGCACCAGCACCAGCCACGGGCCGATCGTGGCCGCCGCGGCCGCTCCGGCGGTCAGGTACACCACCCAGCGGGCGGTCTGCTGGCGGCCCCGCCAGCTCGCGCCGGTCAGGCCGGTCCCGGCGTGGATGGCCACGGCCGGGACCGCGGCGCCTGCCCCGGCGCCCGCGCCGAGCACCCACAGCGGCGGGGCCTTGGCCAGGAACAGCACGGCCAGGGCGAGGATAACGACCAGGCCGGGGATGATAAACGCGGCGCCCCCGGCCAGCGCGCCCCGACGGCCGCGGAGCCGCCACGCGCAGAAGATCGCCAGCTGGGTCGACGCCGGGCCGGGCAGCAGGTTGCAGACCGCGATCGCATCCTCGAACTCGCGGGCATCCAGCCACCCCCGCCGCTGCACGCACAGGTCCCGCAGCAGCTTGATATGCGTGGGCGGCCCGCCGAACCCGATGCAGCCGATACGACCCCACTCGCGCACGATCGCAGCCAGCGGCACGCGCGCCGGCGACGGCTCGCTCGCCTCAGGCTGCCCGGTCATCCGGTTCGGGTCGCTCATCTGCTTAACCGCCGGAAATCACGACAGGCATCATGAGGTGATGATCGGACGTATGCACCATGTCATTCTCGACTGCCCCGACCCCGCCGCGCTCGCCGCGTTCTACTCCGAGTTGCTGGGACTGCCTATCACCTACCGCAGTGACGACTGGGTCGTGGTCGCCGGCAGCGAGCAGGCGTCCGGGCTGGCCTTCCAGCTCGCCCCCGGCCACCACCCGCCCACCTGGCCAGACCCGGCCGTACCGCAGCAGTTCCACCTCGACATTATGGTCGAGGACGTGAATGCCGCCGGACCGCGCGTCCTGGCGCTCGGTGCCGTCAAGCTCGACGGCGAGGACGTCTACGCCGACCCCGCTGGCCACCCCTTCTGCCTGATCCGGCGTCCGGGCTGGGCACCGCCGATCCCGCATGACCGGCACGGTGACAGTGGCGGGCCGCGGCTGGCCTCTTAAGCCTCATTACTCACATCACGCCATGCGGTCATGATCGGGAAGGATCCGGTACGGCCACGGCGCGTTCCGGAGCCCCGTCAGCTAGCCCTGGAATTCGGTGATTGTGGCGTTCTACCTTCTCTATGCGGTACGTTGTCACAACCATTGAATCGACATGGTGCACGGACATGGCGTACGGGAGACGAGTGAGATTGATGGTGCCGTCTAGCCCAGTGCCCACTCCTGACCCCCCTCACAGGGTGACGAGGCCGCCGTCGATCCGGAGCGTCTGGCCGCTGATCATGGCCGCGTCGTCGGAGGCCAGGAAGGCGACCGCGCCCGCCATGTCGCCCGGCACCAGGCTCCGCTTCACCGCCTGCGCCAGCCGGACGTCATCGAAATGCTCCTCGGTGTTGCCTTCCTCGGCACCCGGGCTCCGGGTCAGGCCGGGGGCGATCGCGTTGACCGTGATGCCGCTGGGCCCTAGTTCGACCGCCAGTGCCCGGGTGAAGCCCACGATCGCGCCCTTGCTCGCGATGTAGGGGACGAACCCGGCTCCCGGCGGCTTCCAGATCGTGTTGGAGGCGACGTTGACGATGCGCCCGAACCCGCGCTCGGCCATGCCCGGCACGAACGCCGCGCACAGCTGGAAGGCCGCCTCGACGGGCGCACATCACCCGGCACCAGCGCGTGCCCGGCTTCCGCCAGCCGGACCGCGATCGCCTGCCCGATCCCGCGCGCCGCCCCCGTGACGACGGCCACCCGCCGGGCAGGCTCGTTCAACTGGCGGCGCCGCTCAGACGGTCAGGCCGAACGCGGCGAACATGATGTCCGCGATCCGGTCGGCCATCTCGTCCTCGGGCAGCTGGACCTCGGCGCTGATCAGGTAGTTCACCCGCTCGAGCATCATCAGGCAGGCCACCGCGGTGAGCTCGGCGCGCTCCTGCTGCTTGCCGGCCGCCTGGGCGGCGGCTGTCATGCCGGTGGTCATGGCCTCGGCGATGCTGAAGAACAGCCGCAGGCCGTCACCGAACACTTCCTCGGGCACCAGGTCAGCCTGGCTGAGGATCCGGATCACGGTGGCGTGCGCGGCGTAGGCGCGGAAGAACTTGCGGACCCACTGGCGCAGCACGCTGAGCCCGGTCCCGTCGCTGGTGACCACGGGGAAGTCGCCCGCCACGATCTCCATGTCATGCAAGGCGTCCTTCAGCAGGGCCTTGAACAGGTCTTCCTTGTTGGAAAAATAAAGATAGAACGTCCCGTGCGAGATGCCGGCCCGGCGCACCACGTCGTCCACCCGGACGCCGTGGAAGCCGCGGCCCTCGAACTCGACCATGCCCGCTTCGAGCAGCCGGCGGACGGTCTCCCGGCCTTGCGCGCGCAGCTCACGGTCCTGGGCGGGGGTGCCGCCGCCCAGCGACGGGCGGGCAGGTTGTTTCTTCGGTGGCCGCCCGGCACCGCGCGACGCGGCGTTGGCGGGGCCGCGGCTTGCCTCCTGGTTCATAGCAAGAGAGTAGCCTTCCCTGTCTATACTGCCGCGCATTATGCCAACGCGGCGCCCCTGCTACCCTTCCAGCGGTGAGCAGCCAGGCGGCCGGTTCCCGGCCTGCCAGCGCAGCGACCGCCCCCCGCGCGGCTGACGGGACGGCCGCCGGGCCCGGTCGGCTGCGGACACGGTGGCGCCGGCCAGGCGTCAAGGTCGGGGTGCTCACCGCGGCGGCGGCCGTTGCCTACTGCCTGGATTCGCTCATCCTGTTCCGCCGCTTCCTGGCCAGCACCTTCGACCTTGTCATCTTCGACCAGGGGGTCAGCGGCTACGCCCACCTGGCGGCTCCGGTGTCGCTGGCGCGCGGGATCTCCGACGGCCAGGGGGCGCACTTCATGCTGCTGGCCGACCACTGGTCGCCGGTCCTGGCCCTGCTCGCGCCGCTGTACTGGATCCACGACGGCCCGGGGACCTTGCTCATCGCCCAGGGCGTGCTGTTCGCCCTGGCCATACCGCCGCTGTGGGTCTATACCCGGCGGCGGCTCGGCCCGGGGGCCGCCTACTTCACCTGCGTGGCCTATGCGCTGTCGCTGCCCGTCATGGAAGCGGTCATCTTCGATTTTCACGAGGTAGCGTTCGTCCCGGTCCTGACCGCCGTGATGGTGGAGCGCTTCGACGCGGGCAAACGCTGGCCCGGCATCGCCGCCGCGGTGGCGCTGCTGCTGGTCAAGGAGGACATGGGCCTGCTCGTCGCGGGCTTCGGCGGCTACTTGCTGCTGACCTGCCGCCAGGCGGAAGTGCCCGGCCGCCGCGCGCAGGTTTGGACCGGCCTGGGGTTCGTGATCGGCGGCGTGGCGGCGACCTGGATCGCCACCCACGTCCTGATCCCCGCGTTCGGCGGTTCGGCCACCTTCTACTGGGCCTACGGCCAGTTCGGGCCCACGCTGGGCAGCGCCCTGCTCAACGTGATCACCCATCCGTGGCACGCGCTGCACGTCTTCGTCACCCCGTGGGTCAAGGCCCGGACGATGATCGGGCTGCTCGCCATGTTCGGCTTCTTGCCGCTGGCCTCGCCCATGGTGATCGCGGTGCTGCCGCTGCTGGCCGAGCGGATGCTCGCCTCCGGCTATCCGCTGTGGTGGCAGGCCAAGTTCCAGTACGACGCGTTCCTGGTGATGATGCTGTGCTGCGCCGCGGTGGACGGCGCGGCCCGGCTGCAGAAGCACTGGCCCGCTCGCTGGGACCGCTGGCTCGCCTACCCTTATCGCCGTCCTGCCTGGCTGCGACGGGACGGCGTGCCCTACGCCGCGGCCACCCTGTGGGCCGCCGCTATCTGCGCCGCCGCCCTGGTGTACGTCCCGTCCTCGCCGTTCGGGCAGTTGCTGCACCCGAACTTCTACGGGGTCAACGCGCGGATGCAGGCGGCCGCGGCGGCCGTCGCGCACGTCCCCCCCGGGGTCGAGGTGGAGGCGTCCAACAACATCGGCCCGCGGCTGTCCGGCCGGGACACGGTGCTGCTGCTCGACGGCACGCCCCGGTGGGCGCCGTGGGTGGTGGGGGACACCATCGGGCTCGACTTCCCGTTCTGCACGCCCAGCCAGCAGGCCCAGCAGGTGGCTTACCTGCGGGCGCACGGGTACGCGCAGGTATTCGCCGCCGACGGCTACGTGGTGCTGCACCGGCCCGCCGACGCACGGACCGCCCGGGCCCTGGCCCACCCGCTGCCCGCGGCCCGCCTGCACACGAACATCTGCTACTGATGGCACAACCGAAGGTACTGAGCCGCCGCGCCGTCAACCGCGCGCTGCTGGCCCGCCAGCAGCTCCTCGACCGCCCGCGGCTGCCCGAGGCCGGCCCTGAGCGGGCCGCTCAGGTGACAAGCACCATCGAGCACCTGGTCGGGCTGCAGGCCCAGGCACCCTTCCCGCCCTACTACGGCCTGCACTCCCGGCTGGACGGCTTCCGCCCCGAGGACCTGGCCGCGCTGATCACCGACCGGAGCGTGGTCAGGATCGCGCTGATGCGCGGCACCATCCACCTGGTGTCCGCCCGGGACTGCCTGCCGCTGCGGCAGCTGGTCCAGCCGGTGATCGAGCGCGGCCTGCGCGGCGCGTTCGGCAGGCAGCTGGCCGGGGTCGATCCCGCCGCGCTCGCCGCCGCGGGCCGGCGCCTGGTCGAGGCCGAGCCGATGACGTTCAGCCAGCTCGGCCAGGCGCTGGCGGCCCGCTGGCCGGATCACCCGCCCGCGGCCCTGGCCCAGGCGGTGCGCGCCTTCGTGCCGCTCGTCCAGCTGCCGCCCCGGGCCGTCTGGGGCAAAGCCGGGCAGTCGGTGCACACCTCGGCCGAGCACTGGCTCGGCCAGCCAGGACCAGTCCCGGCCGGCGGGCCGGCCGACCCGGCCGCGCTCGCCCGGCTGGTCACCAGGTACCTGGGCGCGTTCGGCCCGGCGACCGTGCGGGACGTGCAGGCCTGGTCCGGGCTGACCGGGCTGAAGGCGGTGCTCGAGCAGCTCCGGCCGTGCCTGGTCACCTTCCGCGACGAGCAGGGCGGCGAGCTGTTCGACCTGCCCACCGCGCCGCGTCCCGGCGGGGACGTCCCCGCGCCGCCCCGGCTGGTGGCCGAGTTCGACAACCTCGTGCTCTCCCACGCCGAACGGTCCCGGGTGATCAGCCCCGGCGCCACCAGCCGGATCTCCACCGTGAACGGCGTCATCCCGGGCACGGTGCTGATCGACGGCTTCGTAACCGGCATGTGGCGGCTGGACCGGGCCCGCAAAACAGCCGCGCTCACCATCGAGCTATTCGACCAGGGAGGCCCGCAGAGCTTGCGATCCGCCCGCGACGCGCTCGCCGCCGAGGCCGGGCGCGTGCTCGCGTTCGCGGCGCCCGGGACGACCCATCACATCCGGTTCGCCCCGCCGGGAAGCTGAAGATCCCGTCATAAGAGCCTTAAGGATTGTTTAATAATCGGTCCGGGACTTTCTGTTGGCGCAGGTCGCCTTATATCTTCTTATACATTGTGCTGTTCCCGTTCCCATGGCGTGCTGCCCTGGCCGGGGCCGCGACCTGCGCGGCGCTGGCTCTTGTCGCCGTTCCGGCCCAGGCCGGCGTGGTCCCGGGCAACCCGGGACCGCCCGTCGGCTCCCTCGGCTTCACCGCCACCCCGCCGCCCGGCATCGCGGCGTCCGGCCGTTCCGTCCCGTCGACCCTGAAGGCGCCCGGCTCGGCCGGAGCGCTGCCGCGGCAGCTGTTCGTCCCTGACCTGATCGCCGCGGCCCCGGCCGGGATCAGCCCGGCCCAGCTGGCCCGGATCGGCCAGCTGACGGGGGTGCGGAACGTGCTGCCGGTCGACGGCGGCAAGGTCACCGTCAACGGGCGCAGCGCCAACGTGCTCGGCGTGCCGGCCGCGTTCCGGTCCTGGACGCCGCCGGAGACCGCGGCCGCCAACGCGGTCTGGACCGACCTGGGCCAGGGGAAGCTGGTCAGCACCCGCCGCGCGGCCGGCCAGCTGCACCTGTCGGCCGGGAACTCCTACCCGGTCGCGGCCGCGGCCCGGCTGCGGCTGCCGTTCGGCGCGCAGGCCACGCTCAGCGTGCCGGGCGCCGACGTCATCGTGGACAAGTCCCGTTCCGCCCAGCTCGGGCTGGCGAAGAACTTCGCCGTGCTCATCAACGCGCCCGGGGTGAACCTGGTCGCACTGATGGCGAAGGTCAAGTCGGTCATCGGGACCGGTGCCAAGGTGATCAACCTGGTGCCGGCGGTCACCGTGGGCAGCCTTCCGGTGAGCACGAACGTGCCGACCACCGGCGTGCCGTCCAGCTACCTGAACCTGTACAAGGCGTCCGCCGCGAAGTACTGCCCGGGCATGTCCTGGACGGTGCTGGCCGCGATCGGCGAGATCGAGAGCGGCAACGGCGCCAACGAGGGCCCGTCCAGCGCGGGCGCGCTCGGCCCGATGCAGTTCCTGCCGTCCACCTGGGCCGAGTGGGGCATTACCGGGTTCGGCCAGACCGGGAAGCCGGACATCTGGAACCCGCTCGACGCGGTGCCCTCGGCCGCGCGGATGCTGTGCGCCGACGGGGCCGGGAGCACCGCGACCCTGCGCGGGGCGATCTTCTCCTACAACCACGCGACCTGGTACGTCGACGAGGTCCTGGCACTGGCCGGCGAGTACGCCCAGAACTATCCGTAGGCCCCAGCGCCGGTTCCCCGGCGGGCCTCAGGCCGGTTCCCCGGCGGGCTCAGAAACCGGCGCGGCCGAGGTCCGCAGCCATCGCTGGCCCGCGATGGCGCCCGCGGCGCTCGCCACCCCGCACGCGGCGGCGAAGACGTAGCCGATCCGCGGGCCGTGCGCGTCGATGATGAAGCCGACCACCGACGCGCCCGCCGCCACCCCGACGGAGATGCCGCTGCTCAGCCAGGACATGGCCTCGGTGCGGCGGCCCGGCTTGGCCTGGGCTTCGAGCAGGCTGAACCCGGCGATGAGGGTCGGCGCGATGGTCATCCCGCACAGGTAGATGGTGCAGGTCAGCGTGACCAGATTGGGCTGCGCCCAGAACGTGGCCACGCCCAGGACGGTCAGCGCGAGGGTGAACGCGAACCGCTTCTCCAGCGGCGTCCGCCACTGCCGTGATCCGTACCACAGGCCGCCGGTGGCGCTGCCGAAGGCGTAGGTGCCGAGGACGAAGCCGGCCAGCGGCTTGTGCCCGAAGTCCTGGGCGAACGCCACCGTGCTCAGGTCGATCGACACGAACATCGCGCCCAGCAGCACGTACACCGGTCCCAGCACGACCAGCCCGGGCGCGGCCGCGCCGCGGACCCGTCCCGGCGGGCTGAGCGGTCCCCGCGGCGCCACCACCGGCTCGGTCCCGCGCTGCGCCGCGAACCAAACCGTCCCGACCACGCACAGCACGGCCGCGATGCCCACGCCGGAGGCCGGGGCCACCTCCGTCGCCAGCAGCGTCACGGCGGCCGGGCCGAGGATGAAGCACAGCTCGTCCGCGACCGACTCGAAGGAGAACGCGGCGTGCAGCCGGGGCGAGCCGGCCAGCAGGACGCTCCAGCGGGCCCTGACCATCGCGCCCAGGGACGGCATGGTCGCCCCCGCGATCGCCCCCGGGATGAAGAAGGCCCAGGTCGGCAGGCGCAGTTCCACCGCCGTGATCAGCCCCGCGGTGCTCAGGACGAACACCGTGAGCAGGGGGAGCAGGACGCGCCGCTGGCCGTGGGAGTCCACCAGCCGGGCAAGCCGCGGCGAGCTGAACGCGTAGCCGAGCGAGCCGACTGCGGACACCGTGCCGGCCACGCCGTACTTCCCGGTGATGGCCGAGATGAGCAAGACGGTGCCGAGCCCGAACATCGACATCGGCATCCGCCCGATGACCCCGGCGACGGAGAAGCGCCAGGCCCCGGGAATCTCGAAGATCTCCGCGTACGGTCGCAGCGGGCGGGTCAGCAGGCTGGCGGGGGAGCGGCTGACGGGTTTTCCCCTATCGTCGAGATTCGTCATCGGCCGCATTGCCCCATACCGGTAAAATATCGTATACCGTCAAGCCGTTTCCAGCCCCGGGGAACCCGGCCCCGGGCATAGCGGCCGGGCGCGCCTGGTTGGATGGAGGCATGCCGGCATATGACGCCTTCCTGCTGGTCTCGTTCGGCGGCCCGGAAGGCCCCGACGAGGTCATGCCGTTCCTGGAGAACGTGACCCGCGGCCGCGGCATCCCGCGCGAGCGGCTGGCCGGCGTGGCGGAGCACTACTACGCGGCCGGCGGAGTCAGCCCGATCAACCAGCAGTGCCGGGACCTGCTCGAGGTGATCCGCGCCGACTTCCGGGCCGGCGGGCTGTCGCTGCCGGTCTACTGGGGGAACCGGAACTGGAAGCCGTACCTGGACGACACGGTGCGGTCCATGGCCGCCGACGGCATCCGGCGGGCGGTCGCCTTCGTGACCTCTGCTTACAGCTCCTACTCGAGCTGTCGGCAGTACCTCGACGACATCGGCCGGGCCCGGGCCGCGACGGGCCCGGACGCGCCCCGGATCGACAAGATCAGGCGCTTCTACGACCACCCCGGCTTCATCGAGCCGTTCGCCGAGGGCGCGCGGGCCGCGCTGGCCACGCTGCCGGCCGCCCTGCGGGACCAGGCCCACCTGGTGTTCACCGCGCACAGCGTCCCGGCCGCGATGGCCGAGGGGAGCGGCCCGGGACCGGCCCGGGGAAGGTACGTAGCCGAACTGACCGAGGCGGCCCGCCTTATTACCGAACGGGTGGGCGGCGACCCTCACCCCTGGACACTCGCCTACCAGAGCCGCAGCGGTCCCCCTGCCCAGCCGTGGCTGGAACCAGACGTCGGCGACATCCTGGGCGAGCTCGCCGCGGCCGGTACTAAAGCGGTCGTGGTCGTCCCGGTGGGATTCGTATCCGACCACATGGAGGTCCGGCACGACCTGGACCTCGAGGCGGCGCAGCGGGCCGCCTCGCTCGGCCTGGCCTTCGCCCGGGCCGCGACCCCCGGCTGTCACCCCCGGTTCGTCTCCATGATCACCGAACTGGTGCGGGAACGCCTGGCCCTGCCGGACCCAGGCCCGGGCGAGAGGCTCGTCAGCGCGGGCGGACTGGATCAGGACTGCCCGGCGGACTGCTGCCGGTACCGAGCATGAGCGACCAGCCCGATCCCGGGGAGCTGCTGCGGATCGCGGCCGCGGCGGCCAGCGAGGCCGGGCGGCTGCTCGCCTCCTGGCGGGGCGACGAGCGGCCCGAGATCGTACAGACCAAATCCAGCCCGACCGACGTCGTCACCGAGATGGACCGCAAGTCCGAGGCCCTGATCACCAGCCGGATCCGGGCGCACCGCCCGGCCGACGCCGTGCTAGGCGAGGAGGGCGGCCAGACGGACGGCGGAACCGGGGCCAGCCGGGTGCGCTGGGTGGTCGACCCGCTGGACGGAACCGTCAACTACCTGTACGGCCTGCGTGACTGGGCGGTGTCCATCGCGGCCGAGGTGGACGGCACCGTGGTGGCGGGGGTGGTCGAGGTACCCCGGGCCGGCGAGACGTTCACCGCGGTGGCGGGCCAGGGAGCATGGCTGCACCGGGGCGGGGCACGGCTGGCCCTGCACTGCCCGGACGGTATACCGCTCGGGCAGGCTCTGGTCGGGACCGGGTTCGGGTACGATGCCGGGCGACGGCAGATCCAGGGCGAGGTGGTCGCGGCGCTGCTCCCGTACGTACGGGACATCCGGCGCGCCGGCTCGGCCGCGGTGGATCTGTGCTCGGTGGCAGCCGGGCGGCTCGACGCGTTCTACGAGCGGGGACTGAACTACTGGGATTTCGCGGCGGGCGGACTGATCGCCCGGGAGGCGGGCGCGACGGTCGGCGGCCTGGCAGGCCGGCCCGAGAGCACGTCCCTGACGGTGGCGGCCGGCCCCGGTCTCTACCAGCAGCTCGAGGCCTTTCTCAGCAGGCTGAACCCGGAGCGGGACGCGTCACGTAGTCAGGAGCGGGACGCGTTACAGGACCGGGGAAGGCGGCTGCCGGCGGGCCCGGAGCGGGACGCGTCAGGAGTTATCGGCGTGGCGCGTGTGCGCTGCCCGCGAACGTGACAGAATTCCCCGCCGGAATCGGGCACAACTACGGCCTTGAAAGCGTTACAACCGCGCAGCGAATGCGCACTACGGATGAAGGGGGATGGAGTACTCAGATGGCTACCGACTACGACAGCCCGCGGAAGACGGACGACGACCTGACTGAGGACAGTCTTCAGGAACTTCAGGCACGCCGGATGGACAAGTCATCGAGCACTATCGATCTTGACCCTGACGACGTGGCGGAGTCCCTGGAGCTACCGGGGGCCGACTTGTCGAACGAGGAACTCTCGTTCCGGGTGATACCGCGTCAGGCAGATGAGTTCACGTGTTCCCGGTGCTTCCTTGTGCACCACCGGAGCCAGCTAGCCGAAGATCGCAATGGCCAGCTGGTCTGCCGGGAGTGCGCGGCTTAGCTCTGGGTGGTGACGACGGGCTCGCGCTCCGGGCCGCTGTACGTTCTGCGTGCGGCAGCCCGGGTGGCGAGCAGCCTCGCCGCCTCCACGCTGACCCCGGTCAGCACGGACCAGCCCAGGGCCTCGGTGAGGGCGACCTGCGGATCCTCCGGATGCGTAGGGGGCTCCTTGCCCATGGCCTTGGTCCAGGCGAACGTAATCAGCTTCCGCGCGACGAAGGCAGCGGCCATCGCTGCCACCGCGCTCACGACCTTGGTGCCGAGGTCTACTTTCCGCTCGACCTTCTTGTCAGCCATCCCACTGCCTCCTTGTCGCCCCGTCCCCTACCCTCGTCCGCGCCATCATGCCACTGGTTCGCGTCCGGCCTGTACTCGACACCGTTCGACGACCGCGGCCAGTTCGGCCGGATGCCTGGTCCCGATCAGCCAGTAAGGACCCGCCGGGCTCGGCGGCGGCACCACCAGGTAGACCGATTCCTTGAGGTAGGGTCGCGAGTAAAGACGGGCCGCCGGGTCCGCCAGCGGGCCGCGCAGCCTCGTCGTCTGCTTCTCGTCGAGGCAGACGACCTCGCTGACGGCCGTCAGGGGGAGCACGTCCTTCCCGGCCCGCAGCGTTCCGTCGCGGACTTCGAGTGTGCCCAGGCCCAGGCTGATCAGCAGCAGGGCGCAGCCGACCACCAGGATGGCGATGATGATGACCGGCCAGGGCCCGGTGAGGCCCGCGTAGAGCGTGGCGCCGAGGATGAGGGCACTTGGCATGGCGAGCAGCCACCAGGCGAGCGGTACGCGGAGCCGTTCGCGGTAATCATCCATGCAGTCGAGGGTAGTTGGTCAGATGGAGTCGTGGCGGGGGCGGGGACAACACGCTGTGAGCTGGCTGGCTACTGCCTGGAAGGCGGGGCAGGCAGACGGCAGCGAGCGGGCCCCGGCCGCAGCCGGCCCTCCGTCCGCAGCCGGTCCTCAGGCGGTCACGCCGGAACCGGCCCTGGCGCGCACGGACTCCGAGCCCGAGGACACCGCCGAGCACAACCGGATACCGGGCTGGCTGCAGACCGGGGCGGCGTGGTCCTGGCGGCTCCTGCTGCTCGCCGGCGCCCTGTACCTGATCGCGCGCGTGATCAGCGTCCTGGCCATCGTGGTCGTGCCGTGCACCGCCGCGCTGCTGCTCACCGCCTTGCTGCAGCCTCTCAAGGCCCGGCTCCGGCAGGCCGGGCTGCACAATCTCGCCGCCACCTGGTGCACCCTGCTGATCGGTGCCCTGGTGCTCGGCGGGCTGGTCATGCTGGTGACCAACCGGGTCAATGCGGACTACCCGGTCCTGCTGAAGGAGACCAGGCACACCACCACCCAGGTGGAAGCGTGGCTGGCCGGCCCGCCCTTCCACATCAAGAGCAGCAACGTGCAGGACGCCCTGAACAACATCCCCGGCTACCTCAGCAAGCACAAGGCGCTCGTCGAGGGCACCGTGGTGACCGGCGGGAAGATCGCCGCCGAGTTCTTCGGCGGCCTGGTGCTCATGATCTTCGTCATGTTCTTCCTGATCAAGGACGGCGATCGGATCTGGTCCTGGCTGATCAGCGGGATGCGGGGGGAGACCGGGCGGCGGATGACCCGGGCCGGGCACGCTGCCTGGCACACGCTGGTGTTCTACATGCGCGGTGCCCTGGCGGTGGCCGCGATCCACGGCGTGGTCATCGGGCTGGTCCTGTACGTCATGGGCGCCCCGCTGGTCATCCCGCTGGCGGTGCTCGTGTTCCTGGCCGCCTTCGTGCCGCTGATCGGGCTGCTCGTGGCCGGGGCGCTGGCCATCGTGGTCGTGCTGGCCGCCAAGGGCTGGGTCGCCGCGGTGATCCTGCTCGGCGTGCTGATCGTCGAGGACCAGCTGGAAGGCCACCTGCTCCAGCCGCAGGTCGTCGGGCGGGTAATCCGGCTGCACCCGCTGGCCGTCATCTTGTCCCTGGCGGTCGGCGGCGTGCTGGCCGGCATCGTCGGCGCCGTGGTGGCCATACCGATCGTCGCCGTCATCACCCGGGCGGTGCCTGAGCTGCGGCGGGGAGATCCAGGCGCCAGCGGCCCGTAAGATGCGACAGTGCCCGGATGTCGCGCTATCCTCACCGTGCGTGCCACCAGGAGGGAGTTCCCCGTTGCCCCAGACCGAGCCGGATGTGCTGATCCAGCGCCTCGACGCCGGCGTCCCGCTGCCGTCCTATGCCCATCCCGGTGACGCGGGCGCGGACCTGACGATCGCCGAGGACATCGAGCTCGGGCCGGGCGAGCGGGCGCTGGTGCGGACCGGCCTGGCCATCGCGCTGCCCGACGGTTACGCGGCGTTCGTCCACCCGCGCTCGGGCCTCGCGGCCAAGCACGGGGTGACGCTGGTGAACGCGCCGGGAACGGTCGACGCGGGCTACCGGGGCGAGATCAAGGTGACCCTGCTGAACACGGACCGGGACCGTCCGGTCAGCTTCAGCCGCGGCGACAGGATCGCGCAGCTGGTCATCCAGCGGGTGGAACGGGCGGTGTTCCGCGAGGTGACCGTGCTCCCCGGATCGAGCCGGGGAGACGGCGGCTTCGGCTCCACCGGTCGAGGGGGTCTGGGGGGAACGACTTCCCCCCAGGATCGGGGGGGTCTCCGGGGGGTCGTCCCCCCGGGCGAGAAAACTGAGACTTGATTAAGGAGCGTGCGGAGTGTTTCGTCGGCGTCGTTCAGCAGACGCGGGCCGGGACTGGCCGGAGGAATCCGGTCAGGAAGTGGCCGGCGACGAAATCGATGATGACGAGCCGGCCCGGCCCGCGGGCGTCCCGCGGCCCGGCGGCGGCCCGTGGGACGCGGAGGAGTCCTTTCCCGACCTCGAGCGGGTGGACCTGGGCAGCCTCCTGGTGCCCATCGGGCCCGAGCACGAGATCCAGCTCGTCATGGCCGAGCAGCACGGCGCCTGGGTGACGGTCAGGCACCAGGAGAGCGAAGTCCAGATCCAGGCCTTCGCCGCCTCCCGCCGCGGGGCGCTGTGGGACGACGTCCGGGCCGAGATCGCCGCCGAGGTGCAAGGGGCAGGCGGCCAGAGCCAGGAGTCGGAGGGATCCTTCGGGACCGAGCTGATCGCGCAGGTGCCGGCCGAGCCGGGGCAGCCCGCGTCGGGCCTGCGGCTGGTCAGGTTCGTCGGCGTGGACGGCCCCCGCTGGTTCGTGCGCGGGCTGTTCACCGGTCCGGCCGCGGAGCGCGGCGAGCCGGCCGGCCTGCTCGAAGAGGTGCTCAGGGACGTCGTGGTGGTCCGCGGCGATCACCCGGTGCCGCCGCGGGAGATCCTCGAGCTGCGGCTGCCGCCCGAGGCGCAGCAGGCGCGAGAGCAGCAGCAGGCCGCCGCCGAGGAGGAGGAGAACCGGTTCGGCGGCGACCTCAACCCGTTCGAGCGCGGCCCGGAGTTCACCGAGACCCGCTAGCCGGCCAGGCGGCGGCTCGCGCCGCCGCCTGGCTAGTCGCTGGACCGCAGCAGCCGGCCGAGTTCGTCCTCGACGTCCTCGCTGGTCACGAAGAACAGCTCGTCGCCCGCCTGCAGCGGGTCGTCCGGGTGCGGCACCAGCACCCGGCCCTCGCGCAAGATGGCGACCAGCGACGTGTCGGCGGGCCAGTCGATCCCGCCCACCCGCTGGCCGACCAGCGGGGCGTCGTCCGGCATGGTCAGCTCGACCAGGCTGGCCTCGCTCTGGCCGAACGTCATCAGCCGCACCAGGTCGCCGACGCTGACGGCCTCCTCGACCAGGGCGGACAGCAGCCGCGGGGTGGAGACGGCGACGTCGACTCCCCAGGACTCGTTGTACAGCCACTCGTTGCCCGGGTGGTTCACCCGCGCCACGACGCGCGGCACCCCGTATTCGGTCTTGGCCAGCAGCGCGACCACCAGGTTCGCCTTGTCGTCGCCGGTGGCGGCGATCACCACCTGGCAGCGCTGCAGGGCCGCGTCGTCCAGGGAGCTGATCTCGCACGCGTCCGCCAGCAGCCACTCGGCCCGGGGCACGCTGTCCACCTTGATGGCCTTCGGCGAGTTGTCGATGAGCAGCACCTCGTGGCCGTTCTCGAGCAGTTCGCCGGCGATAGAGCGGCCGACTGCCCCGGCTCCCGCGATCGCGATCCGCATCAGTGCTCGCCTCCGCGCGCCACGAAGGACGCGGCGATCCGGTCCAGATCACTTTCCCTGGCCACCACGTGCAGCACGTCCCCTTCTTGCAGGACCGAGCCGGGCTCGGGCACGAAGGCCTGGCCGAGCCGGTCGATGAAGGCCACCCGGGTCGTCGTGTTGGCCTCGAGCGACTTGACCTGCTCGCCGATCCAGGCCGGGGAGAACGCCACCTCGGCCAGGACGATCTTGCCGGTCGGATCCCGCCACAGCGGCTCGCCGCCCTCGGGAAGCAGCTTGCGCAGCATCTGGTCGGCGGTCCAGCGCACCGTGGCCACCGTGGGAATGCCGAGGCGCTCGTAGACCTCGGCCCGGCGCGGGTCGTAGATCCGCGCGGCCACCCGGACGACGCCGAACGTCTCCCGGGCGACCCGGGCCGCGATGATGTTGGAGTTGTCGCCGCTGCTGACGGCGGCGAAGGCATCCGCGCGCTCGATGCCCGCCTGGGTGAGCACGGCCCGGTCGAAGCCGATCCCGGTGACGCGATCGCCCTTGAACGCCGAGCGGAGCCGGCGGAACGCTTCCGGGTCCCGGTCGATGACCGCGACGGTATTATCCCGGTCTTCGAGGATGTGGGCTAGCGTCGAGCCGACCCTCCCGCATCCCATGATTACGATGTGCACGACCGTCCTCCCACGATGAGCAGGTTCCCCGAGCAACACCACACCAGCACCACAAAGGTATGCCCTCCCTCGGCATCCTCTCCCGCCTGGAGGCGGGCGATTTCACCTCAGCCGCGAAGGAATGCATTGTCAGCTAATTTTCAGGCCGGCCAGGTCGTCCAGGTCACGATCACGGACGTGGCTCACGGCGGCTGGTGTGTCGCCCGGCCGGAAGACGGGCCCGTGGTGTTTGTCCGGCACGCACTGCCGGGCGAGACGGTCATGGCGCGGATCACCGAGGTCACGTCGCGGCTGGCGCGGGCCGAGGCGGTGCAGGTCCTTACCCCCTCGCCGGACCGGGTCGAGCCGCCCTGCCCGTACGCCGGCCCGGGCGCCTGCGGCGGCTGCGACTGGCAGCACGCCACGCTGCCCGCCCAGCGGCAGCTCAAGGCCGCCGTGATCCGGCAGCAGCTCAAGCGGATGGCGGGCCTGGACCGCGAGGTCACGGTCGAGGCGCTGCCCGGCGATGAGGAGCCCGGAGACGGGAAGCCGGGCGCGGGCCTCGGCTGGCGGACGCGGGTGCAGTATGCGGTGCGCCCGGACGGCGTGGCCGGGCTGCGCGGCCACCGTTCGCACGACGTCGTCCCCATCGGCGAGTGCCTGATCGCCCACCCGGCCATCAACGATCTCGGCCTCACCGCCCGCCGCTGGCCCGCGACGGCCTCGGTGGAGGCACTGGTGGCGGCCGGCTCGGGCGAGCGGGCCGTGATCGTCACCGCGAAGGGCTCCGTCCCCCCCGACACCGCCCCGGCGGCCGACGCCGTGCTGCGCCGCACCGGCGCCGCCGGCCGCGGCCTGACCCCGCTCCGCGGCCGGGCCTACCTGACCCAGCACGCCGCGGGCCAGGACTGGCGGGTCAGCGCAAGCGCGTTCTGGCAGGTGCATCCCGGCGCGGCCGGCACGCTGACCGCGGCGGTGCTGACCGCGCTCGAGCCGCAGCCCGGCGACACGGCGCTCGACCTGTACTGCGGCGCGGGGCTGTTCGCCGGGGCGCTCGCCCCCGCGGTCGGAGCCGCCGGGACCGTGACGGGGGTGGAGTCTGACCACGCCGCGGTGCGGGACGCCCGGCACAACCTGCGGCCGTGGCCCTGGGCCCGGGTGCACCGGGGTGACGTCGCCGCGGTCCTGCGCCGCGACCACCCGGAAGCCCGGCTGGTGGTGGCCGACCCGCCGCGCGCCGGGCTGGCCCGTGAGGTCATCGACTACCTCGGCGCGGACAGGCACGGCCCAGACAGGCAGAGTGCGGACCGGTTCGCCTACGTCTCATGCGATCCGGCCACGCTGGCCCGCGACATCGGGCTGCTCACGGCCCGCGGCTGGACGCTCGCTGACCTGCGCGCGTTCGACGCGTTCCCGATGACCCATCACGTCGAATGCGTCGCCACCCTGACCGCCGGCCCGGCGTAAGCGGCCCTGGCGGTCAGGCCCGGCGGCGTGTTAGCTGCCCGGCTTGGCCGCGGATCCGCCGTCGGCCGTCCCGGTGACGTAATAGCCCAGGCCGGGGATGCGGGTCAGCAGGCCCTCGTCCTCCAGCGTGCGCAGCGCCTTGGCGCAGGTCTGCCGGGCATGCCCGTACTGCTGGCTCAGCGTGGTGATGGACGGCGTCGGCATGCCCGGGGCCAGTGTCCCCTCGGCTATCTCCCGGCGCATCCGTGCGGCCAGTCGCACATAGGCTCGTGGGTCCGATTCGTCACCTATCGACACCCTCGTACCATACTCGATTGGCAATATTGCCAATCGCAACGCTTCGACACTAGTCGAGATTAGACGAGGACCAGGAGAGGAGACTTCGAGATCCCTGGCTGGCAGGATGAGGAACCATGAAATTCAGGATCTTCACCGAGCCGCAGCAGGGCGCCAGCTACCAGACGCTGCGGGCGGTGACGCTGGCCGCGGAGGAACTGGGCTTCGATGCCTTCTTCCGATCCGATCACTTCCTGGCCATGAGCGGCACCGGCCTGCCCGGGCCGACGGACGCGTGGGCCACGCTGGCCGGCCTGGCCGTGGAGACCAGCCGCATCCGCCTCGGGACGCTGATGAGCGCGGCGACGTTCCGGCTGCCCGGCCCGCTCGCGATCACCGTGGCGCAGGTCGACCAGATGAGCGGCGGCCGGGTGGAGTTCGGCCTCGGCGCCGGCTGGTTCGAGGGCGAGCACACGGCCTACGGCATCCCGTTCCCGTCGCTCGGCGAGCGCTTCGAGCGGTTCGAGGAACAGCTGGAGATCATCACCGGGCTGTGGGGGACCGCGGACGGCGAGACATTCTCCTTCGCCGGGACGCACTACCAGCTGACCGGCTCGCCCGCGCTGCCCCGGCCCGTCCAGCGCCCGCGCCCGCCGGTCCTGGTGGGCGGCACCGGGGCCCGCCGCACGCCGCGGCTGGCGGCCAGGTTCGCCGACGAGTACAACGTGGCGTTCGGCAGCGTGGCGGACACGGCGGCCGCGTTCGCGCGCGCCCGGGAGGCCTGCGAGGCCGCCGGGCGCGATCCCGCGTCCCTGATCTGCTCGGTGGCCCACACCGTGTGCTGCGGGAAGGACGAGGCCGAGTTCCGCCGCCGGGCCGCCGCGATCGGCCGGGAACCGGACGCCATGCGCGCCATCGGCGTCACCGGCACGCCGGATGAGGTGGCGGCCAAGATCGGCGGGTACGCCGAGATCGGCGCCGAACGCGTCTACCTGCAGGTGCTCGACCTGAGCGACCTCGACCACCTGGCGCTCATCGCCTCCGACGTGGTGCCCCAGGTCAGCTGAAGGCGCGCCGGGCCGCGGCGGCGCCGGCCGCGCTGCCCGCCCGGAAGCCGTACGTCCCCTGCTCGCGCAGTTCGGTCGCGGCGCTGACGACCGCCCCGAGCGCGGCGAACGCGAACGCGCCGCCGACCGAGATCCGGCTCACCCCGGCCTGGGCGAGTTCGGCCACGGGCGGCACGCCCTCCAGGGCCAGGACGTTGACCGGCCGGTCCACCTCGCGGACCACCTGGCTGATGTCCTCCAGGCTCCGCAGGCCGGGGGCGTAGAGGACGTCGGCGCCGGCCTCCTGGAAGGCCTGCAGCCGGGCGATCGTGTCGGCCAGGTCCGGCCGGCCGTGCAGGTAGTTCTCGGCGCGGGCGGTGAGCACCAGGCGCCCGGGTCCGGCGTGCGCGGCCGCGGCGGCCGCCGCGACGCGCTCGGCGGCCAGCCCGAGGTCGTAGATCGGGTCGTCCGGCCGGCCGGTGGAGTCCTCGACCGAGGCGCCCGCGAGCCCGACCTGGAGGGCCATGCCCATGGTCTCGGCCACGCCGGACGGGTCGTCCGCGAAACCGTTCTCCAGGTCAGCCGAGACCGGCAGGCCCGTCGCCGCCACGATGACCGCGGCGTGCACGATGGCCTCCTGCCGGGTCACCGAGCCGTCATTGCGGCCCAGCGTGGCCGCGAAGCCCGAGCTGGTGGTGGCCAGCGCCTCGAACCCGAGCGACGCGAGCAGCCGGGCCGAGCCGAGGTCCCAGGGGTTCGGCATCAGGAGCGGCTCGCCCGCCCGGTGCATGGCCAGGAATCGCTGTGCCTTATCCGCCTGAATCGTCATGCCACTTAAAGTATCCCCCGTCACAGGGGAGGGGCAGGACCCGTGTCTGTCATTGGCAAAATGCCAGTTCACGGAGCTAAGGTAGCTCGTTTCCCTTTTCGACTTCCTGCGGTGTGGTCACGCTCCGAAACTGAGGTCGTAATGGTTACAGCTAGCCATTTGGCTTGCGGGCCGGTAACCGCGATGCGATCGTTGACCAGTGCGCTCCCATGCCACCGCTACCAGGAGGATGCGTCTCGTCCTCTTCCTGGCGGTTGCGGCTGCCGCGACGGTGCTGGCAGGCGCTCTCCTGATGGCCGCGAGCGTGGTCTTGCGGCACGTCACGAAGCACCCGCCGGTCCTGCCAGCCCACCTGCTGCGGATCGGTGAGTACGTAGTCGCGGCCGGCCTCGCGTTCGGCCTGGTGGTCTTGGTGCTTTTCGCGGTCGGCCGGCTCGGGCGATCCAGACGGTCCAAGCTGGAGGCGGCTGTGCCCGGAGATCGCCAGGAAGCGCCCCGCCCGGAGTCGCACGGGCACGCCCGGCCGTCCGGGCACGGCGCAGCGCGTTCGTCCCGGCGGCCGGTGAACCCGACCAACGTGTACACCCCGGGCGGCCTGATCGACGTGCCGAGGGACGGGCCCGCCCCCGGCGCGCCCGGCGGCCCGCCCATCCCGGAGATCCTGCGCACCGCCGGACCGGTCCCGAACGGCCCCGCCCCGGGCGGCCAGGTTCTCGAAGGCTCCGTTCTAGGCGGCCCCGGCCCAGTCAATCCTGGTCCCGGGGGCCCGGGTCCGGGCGGCCCGCCCGGCGGGCGAGGCCAGGACCGGCCGCCATCTGGCCGGGCCGGCTCCCCGCCGCCGCGCCCCGGCTACCAGCCCGGGATGAACCCGCCAAATCCAGGCCGGACACCGTACGGACCGGGTGGCACACCGGGACCGTCCCGCGATCACATGCGCCAGCGGGAGGCGCCGCGACACGGCCAGCCGATGCCGGGCCAGCCGATGCCGGGGCACACCGTACCGGGCCAGCCGATGCCGGGGCCGCCCATGCCCGGGCCGCCCATGCCGGGCCGCCCGGGCATGCCGCGTCCCGAGCAGGGCATGCCGCGTCCCGAGCCCATGCCGGGCGCG
The DNA here is from genome assembly GCA_025934635.1 of Streptosporangiaceae bacterium. Next base: position 38,312 of record JAICWX010000033.1, read on the forward strand.
GGCGTGCCGCCCCGCGGTGCCCCGCCGCACCAGCCGCAGGCGCCACGCCCCGGCCCGTCCGGCCCGATGCGTGATTCCAGCTTGTTCCGCGACGGCATGCCGCGCGAGGGAATGGGACCCGGCGGCCCGGCCGGTCCCGGCCGTCCCGGCGGCGGTCCCTTGCCGCCCCGTGATCCGGCCTACCCGCCCCCGCCCGGCCCGGGCCACGGTGCCGGTTACGCGCCCGGCCCGGGGCCGGGAGCAGGCCCGGGCCAAAGACCGGGCCCAGGTCAAGGACCCGGCCCGGTCCCCGGCCCCGGGCCGCGCCCGGGCGGCGGCCAGGGACGGCACGCGCGCGGTCCCGGCTATAACGCCGCGGGCGGCCGCAGGCCCGGAGCGCCCCGCCCGGAACCGAGCGAGTCCGCCGGTGAGTTCGACGGCGGGTACGCCAAGGTCATCCGCGCATCCGATAGTCCCGTCCGCCCGGCGCGGCGTCCGGGTCCCGGCCGCCCGCCGGGCGAGGTGCCCGCCGACGTGTTCGTCTACCGCGACACCGAGGACCAGCCCGGCGATGCCGGCCGAAAGCCGTCCGGCCCGGACGACCCGTCCTACTGGTACGACCTGGCCGCGACCGGCCCGGCCGAGGAGACACCGCCGGTTCCGGCGGAGACCAGGGGCCCGTTCGAGCCGCTCGTGTCGTCCGCCGATCCGCCCGGTACCGTCCGCGGCCCCGCCGCGGACCCGGCCGCCGGCCCCGATGCCGCGGCCGCGGCACCCGGCGAAGGTGAGCCGGGCGAAACCCTTCATGCCCAGGCCCGCAAGCTCGAGCAGATCAAGGACCTGTACCTGACGGCGGAGGCCATCGGCGAGTCCAACGTCGACAAGCACTTCGACCAGTTGCTGGCCCAGCAGCGCGAGCTCATCAGCGATTACTTCAAGCAGTCGCCCGGGGCGCCGGACCATGATCTCGCCGGCCAGGCCGAGGGCTACCCGGAGACCACCGAGGAGCCTGCGGGCGGCCCCGGATTCCCGGCGTCCCCCGCCGAGAGCACGCGCGTCACCGCGGACCAGCCCCGAGTATGGTGACGGAGGGCCGGCAGGCGCTGGTCATCGCGCTGCTCGGCCTGGGAGAGGCCGGTTCGGCCATCGCGCGCGACCTGACCGCGGCACAGCTGCGCGTCCGCGGCTACGACCCCGCGGTAACCGCCGGCGAGCCCGTCCTCGGCACCGGGAACGAAGCCGAGGCGGCGCAGGGAGCTCACCTGGTGCTGAGCGTCAACAGCGCGAAGGCCGCGGTGGACGCGTTCAAGGCCGGCCTGCCCGGGCTGCTGGCCGGCGGCCGCCCGCGGCCGGACGTGGTCTGGGCCGACCTGAATACCGCCTCTCCGGGCATCAAGCGGCGGCTGGCCGGGCTCGCGGAAGAAGCGGGCGTGCCGTTCGCCGACGTGGCGATGATGGCCCCGGTCCCCGGCCGCGGCCTGCGCGTCCCGATGCTGGCCAGCGGAACCGGCGCCGCCCGCTACGCCGCCCTGCTCACGCCCCTGGGCGCCGGCATCGAGGTGCTCGACGGGCCCGCCGGCCTCGCCGCCAGCAAGAAACTCCTGCGCAGCGTGTTCTACAAGGGCATGGCCGCCTCGATCACCGAGGCCCTGGACGCCGCCCGGGCCGCGGGCGACGAGCCGTGGCTGCGTGAGCACATCGCCGCCGAGCTCGCCGCCATGGACTCCGCCACCCTGGACCGGATCACCCGCGGCACCCGCCAGCACGCGGTCCGCCGGGCCGCGGAGATGGAGGCGGCCGCGAGCATGCTCACCGAACTCGGCGTGCCGCCGCTGATGGCCGACGCCAGCCGGGCCCTGCACGAGCGCCTGACGGACGGCGAAACCGCTACGTGAGAGTCGCGAGCGCCTCGGCCAGCGGCTGGAGCGAGCCGGCCCTGGCGTGGTGCGGCAGGTTGATGATGACCAGGTCGACGCCCGCGTCGCGGTAGCCGGCCACGGCCGCCAGGACGGGATCGAACCCCGCGTCCGGATCGATGCGCACGTTGACCGAGCACGTGATCTCGTTCACGTCCCGGCCGGCCGCGGCGCAGTGGCCCGCGAGGACCTCCTTCAGCTCGAGCCAGTCCTGCGGGTCGGTCACGATGGCGTTCCACTGCTGGGCCCAGCGCGCCACCGTGCGCAGCGTGCGCTGCTTGCCGCGGCCGCCGATGGTGACCGGGGGGTGCGGCCGCTGGACCGGCTTCGGCTCGCACCGCGCGTCCGTCAGCTGGACGTACTGCCCGGTCAGGGTCGTCGTCTGCTGGCTCAGCAGGCGGACGATGGCCTCGGTGCCCTCGTCGAAGCGGTCGAATCGCTCGCGCAGCGGCGGCAGCTCGATGCCGTAGGCGTCGCATTCCAGCTGGTTCCACCCGGCGCCCAGGCCGATTTCCAGCCGCCCGCCGGAGATGATGTCCACCGTCGCGGCCATGTTCGCCAGCACCGCCGGGTGCCGGTAGATCATCCCCGTGACCTGGCTGCCCAGCCGGATCCGGCTGGTGGCCTGGGCCATCGCGGCCAGCATCGTCCAGGCCTCGAAGCACGGCCCGGTCAGGTCACCGGTCAGCGGGTAGAAGTGGTCCCAGTTCCACGCCGACTCGAACAGCGGGATCTCGTCCGCCGCGACCCACACGTCACGGAGCTCCTCCCACGTCTGGTGCTCGGGCCTGGTCTTGATCGCGAAGCGCATGGGGTGACGTCCTAATGAGTCTCGTGGCCGGATCTCGCGGTTGCAGCCCAGGCTGATTCGCGGTTCCGGCAGCTGCCCGGAAAGCGGCGGTCCGAGCGCCATCGTACTGAGCCGCCCGTCCGCCGCGCCGAGCCGGTAATCCGCGTCCCGGGTACCTCCGCGAGGCACGCAAACGGCATGGATGGAGCATCAATGCCGCAATCGCGACATGAATGGAGCATCAATGTCGTTTCCCGGACGCGGACGAGAGCCGGTCCGGTAATGGGCGTGAACTGTGGTGCGGCTGCGATAGCTGAGGCCGGGAACCGGGAGCAGTCGCCAAGCATCACCCTGCCCGCCCAACCCAAAGTATCTTGACGTCAAGATGTTTTCCCGGTACCCTCGGTAAGTAGCTTGATATCGAGATACTGTAGGTTAGTTACAGCGCGGGACCGCACGGGACGAGCGAGGAGGCTCAGCAACGATGACGGCGAACAGCTTCGGCAGCCGGGCGGCCCTAAAGGTCGCTGACGAGGAGTACCAGATCTACCGGCTGGACGCCGTGGAAGGATCCGATACCCTCCCGTTCAGCCTGAAGATCCTCCTCGAGAACCTGCTCCGCAACGAGGACGGGGCCAACATCACCGCCAGCCACATCAACGCGCTGGCGCAGTGGGACCCGGCCGGGGAGCCGGACACCGAGATCCAGTTCACCCCGGCCCGGGTCATCCTGCAGGACCTGACCGGCGTGCCGGCCGTGGTCGACCTGGCCGCGATGCGCGAGGCCATGCGGGCCCTCGGCGGCGACCCGACGAAGATCAACCCGCTCATCCCGGCCGAGCTGGTCATCGACCACTCGGTGGTGGCCGACGTGTTCGGCAGCCCGGACGCGTTCAGCCGCAACGTGGAGATCGAGTTCCACCGCAACCGGGAGCGGTTCGCCTTCCTGCGCTGGGGCCAGCAGGCGTTCAGCCAGTTCAAGGTGGTCCCGCCCGGCACCGGCATCGTGCACCAGGTCAACATCGAGTACCTGGCCCGCGTGATCATGAACCGTGACGGCGTGGCCTACCCGGACACCTGCGTGGGCACCGACTCGCACACCACCATGCAGAACGGCCTGGGCATCCTGGGCTGGGGCGTCGGCGGCATCGAGGCGGAGGCCGCCATGCTCGGCCAGCCCATCTCCATGCTCATCCCCAAGGTGGTCGGGTTCCGGCTGACCGGCGAGCTGCCCAGCGGTGTCACCGCCACCGACCTCGTCCTCACGATCACCGAGCTGCTCCGCAAGCACGGCGTGGTCGGCAAGTTCGTCGAGTTCTACGGCGACGGCGTGGCCGCCGTCCCGGTGGCCAACCGGGCCACGATCGGGAACATGTCGCCGGAGTTCGGCTCCACCTGCGCGATCTTCCCCCTGGACCAGAACACCCTGGACTACCTCAAGCTCACCGGCCGCCCGCCGCAGCAGCTCGCCCTGGTCGAGGCCTACGCCAAGGAGCAGGGGCTGTGGCACCGGCCGGACCACGAGGCCCGGTATTCCGAGCAGCTCGAGCTCGACCTGGGCACCATCGTCCCGTCCATCGCCGGCCCCAAGCGCCCGCAGGACCGGATCGCCCTGGCTGACGCCAAGGTGGCGTTCCGGGACGCGCTGCCGAACTACGTGTCCGAGACCAGCCTGGACAACGGCCTGGACGGCACCTTCCCGGCCTCGGACCCGGTGGCCGCCGGCGACGGGAGCCGGGCCTCCAGCCCGGTCCAGGTCACCCTCGACGACGGCACCCAGACCGAGGTCGACCACGGCTCGGTGGTCATCGCCGCCATCACGTCCTGCACCAACACCTCCAACCCGAGCGTCATGGTCGGCGCGGCGCTGCTGGCCAAGAACGCGGTGGACAAGGGACTGAACCGCAAGCCCTGGGTGAAGACCACGCTGGCGCCGGGCTCCAAGGTGGTCATGGACTACTACGAGCGGGCCGGGCTGCTGCCCTACCTGGACAAGCTCGGCTTCAACCTGGTCGGCTACGGCTGCACCACCTGCATCGGCAACTCCGGCCCGCTGCCCCAGGCGATCAGCGACGCGGTGAACGAGAACGACCTGGCCGTGTCCGCGGTGCTGTCCGGGAACCGGAACTTCGAGGGCCGGATCAATCCCGACGTGAAGATGAACTACCTGGCCTCGCCGCCGCTGGTGGTGGCCTACGCGCTGGCCGGGACCATGGATATCGACCTGAACCACGAGCCGCTCGGCACCGACGCCGAGGGCAAGCCGGTCTTCCTGGCCGACATCTGGCCGTCCGCGCAGGAGATCGCCGACGTGGTGCAGCACGCGGTGGCCCAGGAGATGTTCACCCGCGACTACGCGGACGTGTTCAAGGGCGACGACAACTGGCGTGGCCTGGACGTGCCGGCCGGGGACACCTACGCCTGGGACGAGGACTCCACCTACGTGCGGCGCCCGCCGTACTTCGACGGCATGCCCGCCGAGCCGGAGCCGGTGACCGACATCACCGGGGCCCGGGCCCTGGCCAAGCTGGGCGACTCGGTGACCACCGACCACATCTCCCCGGCCGGCGCGATCAAGACCGACAGCCCGGCCGGGAAGTACCTGACCGAGCACGGCGTCGAGCGCCGGGACTTCAACTCCTACGGCTCACGGCGCGGCAACCACGAGGTCATGATCCGCGGCACGTTCGCC
>JAICWX010000412.1 GCA_025934635.1 Streptosporangiaceae bacterium
TGAACCGCGGCCACACCAGGCTGCGGCTGGTCGGGAAAGCGATCACGCTCGTCGTAGAGGGGGCGCCCGGTCTCGGCCCAGTCTTGGATGAAGGCCGCAGCCAAGCCGTCGACCGCTGGTCCTTCCACCCGGAAGTGCGTGTCCCGCCACTCTTGCTCGTTGCGGGCGTCGCCCACCCACTCCTCGGCAATCCCCACTCCACCGGTGAACCCGATGGTTTCGTCGATAATGCACACTTTGCGATGACCACGGTGGTTCTGCTTGAAGGGTGAATTCAGCCAGAGCTTGCGGTACCAGTGCACATCGACGCCCGAGTCCTCCATAGCCTCGACGATCCCGTCCTCGATCTGGATACCTCCGAGGGCGTCAATGAGAACCCGCACCCGCAACCCTGCCCTGGCCCGGTCACACAGCGCGTCTGCGAACTGCTGAGCGGGCCAGCCCTTCCAGTACACAAAAGTCATGAGGTCGACGGTGTGCTGTGCCCTTCTAATCGCCTCGAGCATCGCTGGGAAGATCTCATCGCCGTTGCGGAGAACCGTGATCGCGTTGCCTTCAGTGAAGTGAACTCCGACAAGGCACTCCAAAGAGCGACGCAACTGCCGTCGGGTGTCCTCACTCGTCTCCGACGTCGCGCGTTTGTCCAGCAAGGTCGTTAAGCTCCTCCCGCCCCAAGACTTCCTCCTGTAAGTTAGGCATCTTAGGATCGAAGTTGCCAGGACCAAGGGCTAACGATCGAAACTGCGGATCGTCGTGTGACAAGCCTGCAGGGCGGCCTTGCCGACAGCCCGCGCCGGGCCCGCACGCGTCCGCCACGCTCATCGTCTGACACAGCGCGCAACGACACGACCGATGATTGCGCATAGGAATGATCTTGGCCTTCGGCAGGTTACAGCGCCCTGCTTACGGTTTCGTCCCGGCTGCCGGAGTTCTCTTCCAGGAAATTCAGGGCACCTTCACCCAGGCGGGCCGGCCGCGCGGACCGTTCTGGCTCATACCACGTCACTTTCTCGTTGCCTGCGGGATGCGGGCTGGTGCGGCGCGGACGGCCCGACTCAGCGGCCGGTGGCTAGCCGACCGTCCCTTCGGTCCGGGAGAACACGTTGACCAGGTTCCCGCCGGGATCCCGGAAGATCATCGAGCGGTTCCCCCAGGGCTGGGTGGTGGGTGGCAGGACCCAGCCGACATCCATGGCGGCGATCCGGCCGTACTGCGCGTCGACGTCCCGGGTGGAGAAATCGAGGATGACGTCGTCCCGGTGGCCGGGCCGCAGCCGGAAATCTTCCCGGTATTCGGTGAAGCGGCGCTTGGAGAAGCCGACTGACGCCGGGCCGGCGGGCACCTCGACGTAGTACTCGTTTAGCGCTATCGGTGTCCCCAGCAGAGCGGCGTAGAACCCCGCGAGTGCCTCGACGTTGTCGGTCACGATGCGGGCCTGGGCCAGTTCCATATCATGCTGCCTTTCCCGGAGCGGCGGGTGAGGTATGGCGCGCGGGGCGGCCGGCTGCCCGGCGCCTAGCCGACGCGGGCGGGCCCGGGCGGCCCGGCCGGGATGTCCGGCTCGGTGGCCGCGTAGTTCAGGAAGTAGGAGGTGAAGACGGTCAGGCCCAGGTAGGCGAAGGCCTCGGCGAGCTCCTCGCCGGTCCAGCCGCTGCCGACCGCCCGTGCCCAGGTGGCGTCGCTGACCCGCCCGGAGTTAGCCGCCGCCTCCCGGACCACGCCGACCAGCGTGTCGGTCTTCTCCTCGCCCAGGTCCTTGCCGGCCAGCAGCGCGTCCACCTGGTCCTGACGCCAGCCGGACCGTAGCGCGAGCATCGAGATGACCGCCTGCGCGTATTTGCTGTCGTCGGCCGCGGCCGCGGCGAGCATGAGCGCGGTGCGGACCGGCTGGTCCAGCGTTCCGTGTCGGCCGGCTGCCCGCCGGATCGACACGTAGGCTTCCAGGACGGCCGGGGCATGGGCCATCTGCGCGTGCAGGTTGAGCAGCTGGCCGGTGGGCGAGAACTGGAGCATGTCTTCCAGCAGCGGCCGCGAAGCGGCCGGGGCGTCGGTGATGGTGTGGCTGGGTATGCGGGTCATGGATCCCCCTTCTGGCTGACGGGTGCCCCGCAGGTGGCTGTGGCACGTCACCGGCAAAGGACGACGCACGACGCAGGAAAGTGACACCGCTCCCAGGCGGGCGGGGCGTGCTGTCACGTTCCGCGCCGCTGTCTCGTCCTGAAGGGAAGGAAGACCGCCGGCGGCTGGTCCGGTCACCGGTAACAAGTCCCAGGCGGGCCGGAGGGGAAGTGCGGCATGGACGGGGAGCAGGGTCGCCGGAAGATCAGCCAGGCGTACCAGGACCACCGCCCCTACCTTGTTGACCTGGCCTTCCGGATGACTGGCGACATCGGCGCGGCCGAGGACATCGCGCAGGACGCGTTCTCCCGCCTGATCCGCGCCGATGTCGGCGAGATCGAGGACGAGCGCGGCTGGCTGATCGTGGTGACCAGCCGGCTGTGCCTGGACCAGATAAAGTCCGCCCGCTCCCGCCGGGAACAGGTCCGCGACTCCAGCCAGATCGAGTTCGTCTCGCCGCCTGCCCAGCCGGCGCTGGCCGATCCCGCTGACCGGGTCACCTTCGACGACAGCGTCAGGCTCGCCCTGCTGGTCGTCCTGCAGCGGCTTAGCCCGGCCGAGCGGGTCGTCTTCATCTTGCACGACATCTTCCAGATGCCCTTTGCCGTCGTCGCCGAGAGCGTCGGCAAAACCATGCCGACGTGCCGCCAGCTGGCCAGGCGGGCCAGGCAGAAGATCTCCGCGGGCGACGACGGCGCCCGCTTCGACGTTGCCTTCGCCGAGCACCGCCTTATCACTGAGAAATTTATCGCCGCGTGCGCGAATGGTGATCTGGCCGGCCTGGTCGCGGTGCTCGCCCCGGACGCGTGGGGCGACGTCGACCTGGGTCCGGGCGCTTCCCCGCACGCGCTGGTGACCGGTGCCGAGGATGTCGCCAGGAACCTGCTGCGTTTCTGGGGGCGGGGCGCGACCCTGGTGTCTTGCCCGGCCGACGGCCAGCCCGCGGTTCTCGGCTTCACCGGCCGCGAGCTTGCCGGGGTGCTGGTGTTCACCCTGCACGGCGAGGCGATCCAGGGGGTACACGTCATCGGCGACCCCCGCAAGCTGAGTTTCCTCAGCTCGCAGCTGTCAGCCCTCGCCTGACGCTCCGCCCGGGCTGGCGTCCGGCCTCCGTCAATGTCACTATCCGCGAGTCTGCATCGTCCTTACCGGTGCCGCCGCCTCCCGGTGGCCACGAAACACCCCGGGCAGCCGCCCGTGCCCGTGCCCGGAGAGGAAACACCATGCTCAGGCTCAAGATCATAATCGGCAGCACCCGGCCGGGCCGGGCCGCCGACCGGGTGATCCCCTGGATCACCTCGGCGGCCCGCGGCCACGGCGAGTTCGAGGTCGAGGTGATCGACCTGCGGGACTGGGAGCTGCCCATGTTCGGCGAGACGTTCGCGACCGTCGGCGACCCCAGGGACCCGGTCTTCTCCGTGCCCGCGGTCAGGCAGTGGAACGACAAGATCGCTGAAGGCGACGCCTACCTGTTCATCACGCCGGAATACAACCACAGCGTTCCCGCCGTGCTGAAGAACGCCATCGACAGCGTCTTCGCCACGTTCGCGTTCCGGACCAAGCCCGCCGCCTGCGTGGCCTACAGCGGCGGCATCGGCGGCGGCATCCGCGCTGTCGAGCACCTGGCGCACATCGCGATCGAGGCAGAAATGGTCCCGCTGCGTAATACCGTCATCATCCCGCATGTCGGCGAGGCGTTCGGCCCGGACGGGCAGCCAGCCGACCCGCGGACCAGCGCCGCGGCGAAGATCCTGCTGGACGACCTGGCGTGGTGGGCAGCGGCCCTCAAGCAATCCAGAGCCCAGGGAACATTGCCGCCGGCGATCATCCGCCTGATGGCCGCGAGCCAAGGGACGGCGAGGAAATGACCGCGAACCCGGAACGGGCGACCGCGGCCGCTCCTGGCGGGCTGCCACCCGTGGCACCGTCGCTGCTGGTGAGGACCGTGATGCGGCCGATGACCAAGATGCTGAACCCGCTGATCCGCAAGCTGGCGGGCCGGCGGCACTTCCGGATGGCCGCCCAGATCCGCCACACCGGCCGGCGGTCAGGCCGGCCATACATGACGTCGGCCGGTGCCCGCCGCAGCGGCGACGAGGTCGTGATCCCGCTGACCTTCGGCAACCAGTCCGACTGGTCGCGGAACGTGCGGGCGGCCGGAGGCTGCTCGATCCGGCTGGAGGGCCAGGACTACACCGCCACGCGGCCCGAGTTCCTGGGCTGGCAGGAGGCGGAGCCGCTCATCCGGTCCGCGTTCAGCCCGCTGGAACGGGTCAGCTTCCGGATACTCGGCATCCGCCAGTTCATGCGCCTGCATGTCGTGCCCGCCGAGTCCTGACCTCTGCGCGAGCAGGCAGGACATGGCTGACGTGGACGGGGAGCTGAAATGATCGACATCACCCGGTTCGCCGGCCTCGCTTCGGGTGACCACGGGCTCGCCGTGATCGCGCTGGCCCGGCCCGACGGCACCGTCCACGCCTCCGTCGCCAACGCTGGCGTGCTACCTCACCCGGTGACCGGCGTCCCGGTCGTCGGCGTCGTCGCCGGCGGCACGTCCCGCAAGCTGCGTCATCCGCGGGCCCATCCCCTCGCCACCGTGGTGCTGCGGGCCGGCTGGCAGTGGGCGGCGGTCGAGGGCGCGGCCGAGCTGGCCGGGCCGGACGACCCGCTGCCCGGCGTCGACGCCGAACGGCTGCGGCTGCTGCTCCGGGAGATCTTCACTGCGGCCGGCGGCACTCACGACGACCTCAGTGCCTACGACCGGGCGATGGCCGCCGAACGGCGCACAGCGATCCTGGTCACCCCCGCACATCTCTACGGCAACCCGTGACGGCCGGCCCCCAGCCTGGCCCGACCCGCGACCGCAGGGGCGGTCCGACTGTGAGGAGCAAGCAATGTCTGAAGAATTGGGCGCCACCACCGGCGACGGCGAGGCCGCGGTGGAGGTCGTCGGCCTTCGCAAGACCTACCCGGCGGCGTTGAGGCAGTCAGCGGGATTGACTTCCAGGTGGCGCCGGGGGAGGTGTTCGGGCTGCTCGGCCCGAACGGGGCCGGGAAGTCGACCACGATCGGGATGCTGACCACCACCATCAAGCCCACCAGCGGGTCAGCGCGGCTGGCCGGTTTCGACGTGGCCACCAAGCCCATCGCGGCGCGGCTGGTCAGCAGCGTCGTCTTCCAGGAGTCCGTGCTGGACGAGGCGCTGACCGGCCGCCGCAACCTTGAGCTGCACGCGCGGCTGTGGGGGATCCGCGCCGGACGCGGCCGGTAAGATCGCCGAGCTGGCCGGGGTGTTCGACCTGGCCGAGGTGCTGAACCGTCCCGCCGCCAGCTACAGCGGCGGCCAACGGCGGCGGCTGGAGATCGCCCGGGCGCTGGTGTCCGGGCCACGGGTGCTGTTCCTTGACGAGCCGACCGTCGGGCTGGACACCCGTATCCGCTACGAGCTACTGGACCTGATCAGCGCCCTGCGCGGGGCCACCGGCATGACGACCGTGCTCACCACCCACTACCTTGATGAGGCCGAACGGCTGTGCGACCGCATCGCCGTTATGCACCAGGGGACGATCGTGGCCCTGGACCGCCCACGCGCGCTGCTGGCCGGCCTGGGCGACGAGCTCATCGAGCTGCGCGTGCCCGACAACCCCGGCGGAGCGCTGGCCGCGATGCGCGGCCGCGGCCTGGCCGCCAGCGACGCGTTCGTCGTCGGCTCCACGCTGACCGTCCCACTGCGCGGCCACTCCGCCAGCGACACCACCGCCGCCATCGCCGGCCTGGGCATCCACGCCGAGGCCATCACCACCCGCAAGCCCACCCTGGACGACGTGTACCTGCAGCTGACCGGTAGCAGGCTCGCCGCCATCGGGGTCATCGTCGACCGGTCCACCGGGGCACGCCGCGAACTGCTCGCCGCACCCATCCCCCGCGCCCTGATCGTGCTGGGCAACCTGGCCGTGGCCATCGCAGTCAGCCTGCTGCAGGTCGCCGTCCTGATCGGCGCCGGCTGGCTGCGCGGCAGCCACTTCCACGCCACCGCCGCCGGCATCGGCTGGTCCGCCGGCGCCGTCCTGACCTTCACGGCGTTCATGTACGGCCTGTCGGAGATCCTCGCCAACCGGATCCCCACCCAGGACGAATACGTCGGGATCACCCCGGTCGTCGCGATCTTGCCCTGGTTCATCGCCGGGGCGCTGTTCCCGATCACCGCGCTGCCCGGCTGGCTCGCCGGGATCGCCCGCGCCCTGCCCACCACGCAGGCCCTGGCACTGCTGCGCTACGGCGCCCTCGACCGCACGGTGCCGGGCTGCACGACATCTGGGGCTTCACCAGCACCACCACCGACGCCACGCTCAGCATGCTGGTGCTGGCCGCCTGGGCGGCACTCATCACCGCCGCCTCCATCCGCATCTTCACCCGCTCCGCGGTGACGTGACGCCCACCAGCGGCCATAGCTGCTGCCCCGATCCCTGTCACCACGGGACCATGATCCAGAAGGGTGAAACTACTGGTGGGGCGGGTGGGGCTCGAACCCACGACCGGCGGATTATGAGAAGTACGGCCCGGTGCATCGTAGGCACTACCTGCACAGATATTACGAAGCGGTGCCACTGATGGCTCTGATCGCACCGTTCGCACCCA
>JAICWX010000277.1 GCA_025934635.1 Streptosporangiaceae bacterium
GCCACGGGATCGCCAAAGTCGTTTGAGATGTGGGACTCATAGCGGTAGGTAGTCAAGGACGCGGTTTCGGTCACGGGCGATGGCCTGGAGCGTGCGGGTGATCTCGGTGACGCCGGAAAGATAGAGCAGGCTGACGGCGAGATTCCGCAGCGTGGCCATGGCCTGGGGGCCGTTCCCGGCATATCCGGTATTCGCGTCTTCCGCGTATGTGGTGTCGCGCAGCCAGTGCACCGATTCAATCCCCCACTGGCCGCGGGCGATCCTGGCCAGGTCTGCGGCGCCCGCCTGGTCTTCATCGAGGCTGGTGACGGCATGCACGATTTCCTTGCTGATCAGCGCACCGCTGGCGTCGTACCGGTCTCGGCGGATCCGTGCGACCCGGCTGACGTGCGGGAAGTCGATGTTCCCGGCGCCGGTGACCCAGAGGGAACGGCGGATGATCCGGCCGTGGCCACGGTCCAGATCCGTGTAATCGGGGTCGCGGGGGCAGTCCCGCTGGATGGCGTCGAAGACGGCGCGCTGCAGTCCCGCCTGGTTGGCCTTGACGAACAGGAAGTAATCCGAGTCCCGGCCGCCGTCTTCCTCCGGGCCGGCGATGTAGTCCGCAGTCTCCCGGCAGGCGTGCGCGGCGTCGGCGGTCACCACCGCGTCCTGCAGGTCCACGGGCTCCAGCAGCTCCCTCACCTGGGTGACCTCGGTGGTCTCGTCCGGGATCCGGTGCTGGGCGATGATCACCTTCTCCTCGTGCGGCATCGCGGCGAACAGCTTGACCTGCCCGTCCAGCACCCCGCGCAGCCACTTGCCGTCGATCGCGATCGCGGTCAGCAGCCCGTCCAGTTTCCCCGCGTCCGCAAGGTCGCGCAGCCAGCCGCCGATGACCTCGTCCAGGATCTCGGTACTGACGAGGTGCAGCAGCGTCCGGATCCGGGTCTCGCTCGGGGCGATGATCTTCCGCCGCAGCGGGTGAAGCCGCCCGCCCAGGTCACGCAGCACGGCCTGGGGCAGGTCAGCGGCATGATCGCCGATCTCCCTGAACGTCCTCGCCCCGGCCAGCGTGCACGCGGCCGCGACCGCCAGCACGAACACCAGCGGGAACCGGCGTCCCCGCGGCCTGCGCGGGTCCGGGACCAGCGCCAGCACCGTCAGCAGCCCGGGAACCTTCCCGGTTCCTTCCCTGATCATGCTGGTCACGGCAGTAATTCGGGCATGCGACACTGGATCGGCGGCCTTTCGCTCCGGTCTGATGAGGATTCGACACCCGTGATCAAACCGGACGGGAGGCCGCTCCCGCGAATCACAGCCGTCGCCCTGCCAGCTGAAAGGCCGTGCTAGCCGACACTCACCCGGCCGTCAAATCGGGCACTCACATACTCGCCGCCGCACTCGGCTACATAACACCAACTCGCCGATCCCGTGGGAATGTCCCCGGTATTTCCGGGTACACCAGGACGCTATCTCGCCTTTTCCGAGGCAGTCAACGCCTTTCCGCTTCGAATTCGCGTATTCCCGCGCCATTCCCGCGCATTCCGTTACTCACCGCCGCTGGATTGATTACTGTCCGCCCTCGCGCCTTTCCGCCGCCGTCGGCTGCCTTTCCCGCGCCTGCCCGCGCCGCCAGCCGGCCGCCTCGCGCGTTCCCTCACCTGGCCGCACGCCCTCGCAGGGCCGCCAGGGCATGGGCCTGCGGGCATAGGGCAGGGGGTCAGTACCTGACACCGAGAGGATACGAGGCCACGGACAGGAGGCCGGGAATTTACGTACGTCACGCATCTGCGGCGCGCCATTGACGATTGTTTTACGAGCTTGCGCGTATATCAGTCTGGGAGTCCGCCGGAAGGTTTAATTTCCCCGCGTCCTGCACGTCCGCCGCTGAAAGGGGGTTCCGCTGTCGGCAGGTGGGGGTATTAGCAAGCAGATTAGCTGATGGCGCGGTATAGCGGCAGGTCGGCGAACCTGGCTAAACGGTCTGCCAGTTATGCTGACCGTTTCTCCGGTCCCTGCCCCAGGAATCCGCCTCAGCACCGGGCGGTCTGGCCGCGGACCGGGCGAGGGGGGCTGGCCAGCCCAGATGCAGCGCGCCGGCTCCTCCCGTGTTGTAACGGTACGGGGACTGCCGTTACGTGTCGAGGCCCGCCCTGACGCGCGTATCGGCATCTCGTTCCTGAGGGCGTCGGCGGCCGATGGAGAATCGCCCTCATGGCCCCTGGCTCCAGGTTCAGGTTCAGGTTCACAAGGATCAGGAATCAGGAGTCGTCGGGGTCCGGCTCGTCGCTCTGCTCCGCCTGGGGATCTCGGGTAGCGAGCTCCAGCAGTGCTGCGCCGTCCGCCGGCTCCAGGGCAGCAACCGCATCTGCCTCATCGAGCTGGCCTGCCGAGCGCAGGCGCTCGGCGAGCGCATGGACCTTCTGCGGCCCGTTCAGCGCCCGCAAGGCCTGTTCGTTCTCGATACGTTTCGCCATCAGTTCCTGCTCGGCGAGCTGGCTGGCCAGCTGCGCCTGCCGCAGCTGCTCACGCTTCAGTTCGAGGTCAAGCCTGGAATTCTCCACTCGATCATCGGCGGTTGCCTCAGCAACCTGCGCCTCAGCCTTCTTGATCTTCCGCCGGGCGCCCAGCGTCGCGAGTGTCTCAAGGGCACCAGCACCCCGGGTGAGCGCCTCGGTTGCGGTACCCACTGCCGTCATCGTCTCGGCGAGCGGGTTCCGGTACCGGATCTCCCGCACAGCGATCTCAGCCGGAGCCAGCCGTGCGATCTGGTCGGCAACGAGCGCCTGGTAGAGATCGGGGTCGATGACGTCCAGCCCGACAGCGGCAGCTGCCGGCCAGGGAAATGGCGACCCCGCCAGCGCTCGTTCATACCCGGCAGCCAGCAGGCTGCCGGGTATCCTTCCTGAGCGTCGCCCCCTGCGATACCAGGAGTCGAAGAACAGCTCCGGCGGCAGCTCTCCGACGTCCTCGGCGAGACGACGCCGGGCGTTGCGGAGGTTGTCCGCCCGGTACCGCAGGCTTGGCTCGCCGCCGTCGGGCAGTCGCTCCACCGCCTGGGCAAGCTCCTCGTCCGTCGGGAACTTCATCTGCTCGGTAGCGGCCCGGCGGATACGTCGAAGCGTCGCGTCCCGGCCCACATCGGCAACCACACGAACGCCCCGCACCAGCGTCTCGACCAGAACAGGGCTGGCTCCGGGGCCCAGGTCGACCGTAATCTCAAGAACGTTCATCGCCCGGCAGGCTATCGCTCATCCGAGCGGCGTTCATTCAGCGTGAAGTCGTGCCTTTAGCTCATCCCGGCTCCGCACGCCGCAGGTCCGGCGCTGCGACCTGCCACGCCGGGCCAGCCCGGACGCGCGATGGCCTGGCTGGACTGGCGACGCCGCCACCAGGCCCGCAGCCCGCTGGTACCACCACGGACAGTCTGACCAGCTAGCTGATCCTTGGCCAGGCAGACGCGAGCCCTGCACTGCCGGGCGGGAGGGCCGTTCCCGGATTCCTGCCCGGCGACCCCGGCCGGAGCCCGGTCCGCGGCAGGCTCGGACCAGCTCGGCAGTCCCGGTCGCAACCGGACCGGCACGGCATCCGCCGGTAACCGTCCGCGCACGGCCGGCGAGCCCGTCCCGGCACGCTGTCACGCCTGCCAGGCGCCCGGCGAGTCCCTGGCACCCCGCTGGCAGCCGGGTTCAAGCCCCGGGCCGGCGGACCTGGCTTTCACGGACAGAGCAGGCCAGCAGGACGGCCCGCTGGCAGGCGGCAGCCCCCGCAAACTCGGTGCGCGCCCACCAGGCCCAGCCGTGCGATAGTGCCCTCAGGTGCGAGGGCGAACTCTCCACGCAGCGCATCCACAGGCGATCCGCCCCCAGCGCCACGGCCCGCGATGCCCGAGCGCCGATCAGGTCCCGCGTGACCGCGCCGCCGCGATAGGCCGGATGGACGGCCAGCCGGCATGCTTCCAGCCAGCGCCCGCCCGGATCGCCGGCCCCCGGGCCGGGCTCGGCATCCCGCAGCCCGGCGACCCCGGCGACGATCCCGTTCACCTCCGCTACCAGGCAGGCCACCAGCGGCTTGAGCCGGAACCAGGCCAGTAACGACAGCTCGTCGCCCGGCGCCAGGAACGGCAGGTAACCCGAGTCCGCTGCCATGCAGGCGCTGTACACCGCCAGCACCGGCCTGATGTCACCCGAGCTGGCATCGCGCACCACCGCCAGCAGCCCGCCGCGAGCACCGGGCCCTGCCGCCGACGTGTCCTCCTGTCGCAAAGTCACCGGCCCTCCGTCTCCCTGCAACCCGCGCCCTGCCCGGAACCGCGGCCTCACCGTAACTCCCGACCGATGGTGCCCAGCACGACCGGCGCACAGGACGGACGGGCGAGCAGGCACCTCAGGCACGCGACGGACAAGCGAACCCAGCGGACAACTTCGCGGACTTGCCGCAAGCCAGACCATCCGCTTCTGCCCCTCCAGCACCAATTACAGGGGTTCGGGTGAAAAAAGCCATCACATTCCGGATTTGTGGTTATGGCGGGAGCATACGGCCGGCCTGGCCGGGGCGCGTCTCCCGCTGTGCCGGCGGCGTGAGGCCGCCAGCCAGGTCAGGACCCGCCCCCGTGGACAGCAGGAGGCAATCAGGAATGAAAGAAGCAGCATCCGGCAGGACGGCCCAGCCCCGGCACGCCAGCAGCGGTGCCCGGCCACGCCGGGCCGGGGACGGCCCGCCCGGCCGTCCCGGACGGGCCGGACGGCCGGACGCCTCGTGAACACCGGCCGCCGCCTGCTCGCCGTCGCCGACGCGCTGCCCGTCACCGTGCTCGCGGTCATCGCCGGCGCGGGGTCGTTCACCCACATCCGCGACACCGCCGCCCAGCACGGCCAGACCGGGCCCATGTCCTGGGCTGTGGCGGTCTACGTCGACTTCTCTGAACTAGCAATTTGTCATAATTTAGTTGTTTATAGGTTTGCTTGTCCGGTTGCGTGCTGGATGGCGTTGATGACGAGGCTGGCGTTGCGCTGGTCGAGGCCGAGCAGGTCGTCGTAGAGGCTGACCGGGATTCCGCCGGCGATGCTGGCGGCGAGGCGGAGGACACCGGCGTTCGCCGCCGCTGGATGGCAGCTTGCCGGCGTCGAGGGCGGTGACGGCGGCTGCCCAGTCGATGCTGGCCAGCAGGGTGGTGCCGTCGCTGATGCTGATCGCGGTGGTGATGAACTGGCTGGTGAAGTCTTCGCGGTGCAGCCAGCAGCCGCAGTCGATGAGCAGGCTGGTGCCCGCTTCGAGCGGGTGGATGCCGCTGGCTGCGGCGCGCAGGGCGGCGGGAAGCCGGGCGGGGACTGCGGGGCTTGGGACGGGTTCGTGATCAGCGCGTTTCACGGGGCGAGGCCCACTTGTCCTTGATCGGGCGTGGCCCGGGGCGGCGCGGCTGCTGTGCGGCCGGCGATGTCGCGGAAGGCGGGGATGCCGAGGCTGATGGTGGCGGCGCGGCGGGCTCGGTCGTCGAGCTGGGCGAGCTTGGCGTCGGCGGCGGCGAGGCTGACGCGCAGGCCCTCGGCTTCCCCGGTCCAGCCTTCGCGGTCGGCTTCGGCGATGCGGTCGGCGAGGTTGCCGCGGATCTGCTCAAGCCGCGGGCGCTGGGCCGGGTCAGGGCGCAGGAGCGGGCACCTGACGCAGCTGTGTTCATGCTGGCAGCTTGTTCCCCAGGCGCGCCCGCAGTCGCCCAGGGCAACCCTGCGGCGCTCGAAGTGGCCGAGGAACTCTTCCCATTCGGAGTCGGTCGGGGTGCGGTACTCTTCGGCCGGGCGCAGCGCGCGGCGGCGGGCGATGAACGCCCGGTGCCCGCTGATCGCTTCCTCGGGGTAGACGGCCTTGTATCCCATGGTGGTGTTGATGTCCCGGTGGCCCAGGATGAGCTGGGCGATGTGGGGCGGCATGCCGTTGAGGATGGCCTCGGTGGCGAAGATTCTCCGGAAATCGTGGGGCTGGTAGCGCAGCGGCTGCCCGGTGGCGTCGGTGAGCCCGGAGGCATGCACCAGCTCGGTGAGGGCCTTGCTGATGGTGGTGGAGGAGACGGCCCGGTTCTGGCCGCCGGCCTGCCACTGGAACAGCAGCGGCAGCGGGGGGTTCCAGACCCGTTCCCCGGCGTCGTAGGAGGGGACCAGCGGGATCGCCCCGGTGCGGTCGCGGACCCGCGTGACGATGGAGCTGAGCACGTCGGCCAGCTCGGGGCTGACGACCAGGAGGCGTTCGGTGTCGGTCTTGGACGGGGCGATCTGGAGCAGCGGGACGATCTGGCCGGTGCCCGGCAGCGCGTACTGGGTGATGCTGTGATGGCTGGACTCCAGCATCTCCTCGATGCGGGCGCCTGTGTGGCGCAGGAATTCCACGGCGGCCCAGGCCCAGAACGCCCGGTGCTCGGCGCGGGCGAAGTCGGCCCGGTGCCCGGCGGCGTCGTAGGCATGGGCGCCGCCGCCGATGGCGCATGCCTGCCCGGCGGGCCTGGTGAAGGTGGCCCCGGCGACGGTGAACGATCCGCCCGCGGGCGCGGAGCGCAGTGCCCCCAGCCTGAGGCGGGCGTCGCTGAGCTGCTTTTCAGCGGCCCTGACCAGCGCGGGCAGCACCGGCAGGCGCTCGCGGGTCCGCTGGTCCATGCGGGCCTTGCGCCGGGTGGTGAACTTGCGGGAGGACACGTCTGCCTCGGTGACCGGGCAGGGCGCGGCCCACGGCCCCCAGCGGGCCGGGTCCTCGGTCGCCCACTGGGCGATGTCGAGGTAGAACCCGCGGACCGCTGACAGCAGCCCGATCACGTTGGTCCGGGGGCTGGTGACCTCGGCCAGGGTGCCGTCGGGCAGCCGGCGGGCGGTGACCTTGACGCGGACGCGTTCCTTCCACGCTGCGGCGGCCCCGGCGGGCAGGTGCAGGGAGCCGATGCCCGGGTGGCAGGCCTCCAGGTTCTTCCAGAAGTGCAGGGCCAGGTTCCTGGACGCCTGCTCCAGGCTGTTGTAGTCCAGGGCCGGCTGCCGCTCGGCCAGGTAGTCCACGATGAGGTCGCGGACGGGGCGGCAGGCCAGCTCGTAGCGGTCCACGAGCCGGTCGACGCTGACCTGCCCGGACATGCGGCTGACGAACCGCAAGGGTCACCGGGGCGCCCGGCGGGAAGGTCCCGGCCTGGTGCAGCCAGGCGTAGAACAGCGACCGGCCGCGCCCTTGCTGGGCGCAGGTGCGGAACTCTGCCTCGCGCAGCTCCAGGCAGTCCCCGACGGTGATGTCGCTGATGCCGCCGCCCTTGGCGATGAGCACGATCGCGATCTGGGTCCGCGAGCGGCAGCCGAGCCGGGACGACCACGCCGCCGGGTCCGCGCCGGCCTCCAGGCGGGCGAACCCGCCCGGGTCCCGGTGGGCGGCCATCGCCAGCCGCCAGTTACCCGATACCGGGAAGCCCGTCAGCCACTCCAGGTCGGGGCGGACCACGTCGGCGCAGAGCAGGCCCAGCAGGCCGGACTGAAGCTCGGCCGGGCAGGCGGCGATGCCGTGGCCTTCGAGCCATGCGGCGGGCCCGGCGTGCCAGCCCGCGCCGAGGGAGTGCCTCGGGCTGGCATGCCAGCGCTGCTGCCAGGTCTGCCCGGGAAAGCTCTCCAGCCAGCGCAGCAGCTTCCCCGCCCCGCGCCGCCGGGCCTCCCCGGTGGCGGCCCTGGCGGTCAGCCACGGCGGCTGGCTGAGCATGGCGGTGATCTCGGCTCGGCTGGCGGCGGTGACTGGCCACGTGCCGGGCACCTGCCGGGCGGGGAACTGGCGGCGCAGCGCCTGGGCCGCCTGTCCCGCAAGCGCGCCGGGCGGGCGCTTCCCGCCAGGCGCGGTCCTGGCGGGGGCCTGCACCACGGCGGTCACGAGCGCCCGCCGAACAGGTTGGCCAGCGAACCGGGGTTATAACCCGCTGCCGGCGGTGCCGCCGGAGCCGCGCTGCGCCTGGACCGCCGCTCATGGTGGGCCAGCGCGCTGGCGATCACCTCGTCCTGGCCCGGGGCGGTGTAAATCTGGGTGGTGCTCAGGTGACGGTGCCCGAGGACCCACTGCACGTCGGTTATCGGCATCTGCGGGTCTTTCGCCATCCGCCAGGCCGCCGTGTGACGCACATCGTGCAGGGACCAGTTCGAGCCCAGGTGCTCGTTCGCCCGGCCGAACATGGCACGGGCCGCGTGGTAGCCGAGCGGGCGCCACGGCCGCCGCAGCGTCAGCCACAGCGGCTCGCCGCGTCCCCGGGGAGCACCGTTGCGCCACAGGCTTTCCTGGTAGAGCCGCAGCCACACGAACGCGTCCGGGGACGCCGGCAGCGGCTGCACCGCGCGGCTGCCCTTCCGCGTCACCGTGATCAGCTGCTGGCCAGGATCGGCATGCTGCTGCAATGCGGTGAGCAGCTCCTCGGCCCGCGCGCCCGTCGACACCCAGAACGCCAGCAGCGCCCGGTCCCGGTCCGACCCCAGCGCGGCGAACAGCCCGCTGAACAGCTCATCGGGAATCCGCCGCGGGATGCGCAGGGGCACCGCCGGCCGGTAACGGCCCTGCTTCTCGTTCCGGAACGCGTCCACGGGATTGTGATGCGCGTTGGCCCGCCCGGCCCGCCGCGAGCGGTCCAGCGGGAACGGGTTGATCACCGGCCCCCGCCCGGCCCCGAGCTGGAACTCGTAAAACGACCGGATCACCGTCTCGGCATGCGCCCGCGTCGACGGCGCGAGCTTCCGTCCCGGCGCCGGCTTGCCGGTCACCGCGTTCACGCTCCCCGGAGCCCGGCCCGCAGCGGGCTTGCCCCGGCCGGCCCCCGCCGCCGGGGCGCCGCCGTCACGGTGCCGCCAGTGCACGCGGGCCGGCTTGTCCGCGACCTGCATCCACCGGGCGAAGTCCCGCGCCTCGGACGACGTCGCCCTGTCCCACGCCACCCCGGCAGCGGCAAGGAACCGCCACCACCGCAGCAAGTCCAGGCCATAGGACCGGATCGTCGCCACCGAGCACCCCGCCGCCTGAAGCTCAGCGAAATAGGCCGCCGCCGGCACGACCACGGCCCCGGCGGCATCCAGCAGCCGGTAAGGCTCCCAGTCATCACCGGTCCGGGCCAGCCGCCCCGCCTCCGGCACCACGAGCGCAGCCAGGTCCCGCATCTCATCACGATCAGTCACGGGCCGCGACGCTAGCACCAGACTAGAAAAAGCGCCCCTGAAGTGCAGAAACACAGACGCTAGTTCAGTTAACGGGACCTGACCTGCGTCATGGCCGCCCGCGAGCGGCAACGCGACAAGCAGCACGCCATCACTACAAAGCTGCTGTCATGGCCAACCATCGTGCTGGCCGGGGGCGTCGGCCTCAGCCTGGCCGCCAACCTCGCCCAGGCCCAGCGCGACACCTGGGGCCGCATCATGGCCGCCGTCCCGCCCGGCGCGTTCCTGGTCGCGGTCTCCATGATCGAACGCCGCGCCGCCCGCCACGCCCGGCCCGCCGCCGACGCCCAGAGCCAGGACGACGAGGCCAGAGCCCCGTCCGAACCAGGACGACTGGCGTCCCCGCCGTCGGACAGCCCGGACGAGGCGCTGCTCGGGCAGGCGCGCCGCGCTGCCGCTGACCACCGGGCCGCCCACGGGCAGCCGATCACCCG
Organism: Streptosporangiaceae bacterium; assembly: GCA_025934635.1. The sequence goes on from JAICWX010000277.1 coordinate 9,620, forward strand.
CGACGCGCTACGCGCCCGCCTCGGCATCTCCAACCAGGCCGCCTCCGACCTGCTGCGCCAGCTGCGCGCCAGCCAGGACAACGACCTGCCAGCACCCTCACGCGCCGCCTGACCTGTCACCGGCAGCCGACCCAGCCCCCGACCGGACGGGGCCAGCGAGCCCGTATGGCGACCGGCACTGGCAGGCACGCCCGGCCGACTGACCTGGCCTGGCCTGAAGCACGGCGCTGCGCATGGTGGCTGACGGCGAGCAGTTCGCTCGCATGGGCGCGTTGATCAGCCGGGCAGGCGAGTGGCCGGCCCAGTCGTTTCGCTGTGCTGCGCGGTGTGGCGGCTGTTTCTGTGCCGGGTGGCCAGGAGGTGCCTGACCCGGTCCTCGATATCGCCGTCGCCGTGCTTGTCGGTGGCCCAGATGCGCGAGGGGGCCTCCCCTTCGTGCCACAGGGCGAGGAACTCCGCGCGTGCGCTGCTGATCAGGCAGGTGAACGTGGTGTAAGAATGGCCGGTGGCCTGCGCGGCGCGGGCGTAGTCCCCGTGGGCGGCCAGGGCCAGCAGCGCCATCTGGTGCAGCGGGCGGAGCATCGCCCAGATCTGCCACAGCGCGACCCGCTCGATCACCCGGTTCTCGGGGGGAGGGGCGGTGCCGGGCAGCCAGTAGGCCTCGAACCGGGGCATCGCCGCCAGCCCGTCCTCGCCGCGGGTCACGCCGTGCTCGCGCAGTTCCCGGTCACCGGCCCGGCTGATCGCCCGCATGCCCGCCTTGTACACCTCGAACCAGTCCGGCGCCATGTCGCAGCCGGCCAGGTAGTCCACGACACCGGCCCAGGCGATCTCGAACCGCTCCGGCAGCGCGAACCGGTCCCCCCACCGGCAGCAGACCGCCGCCCGCCGGGCGATCTGGCTCAGCTCACCCAGGGTGTAGCCCAGCCACGCGTCCGGCCCGCCGCCGCCTGGCCGGGGCGCTGCCGCAGGCGGGAGGTCGTCGGGCGGCTGGCCGGTCACCGGACCTCCAGGCCGACCTGGCGGGCCAGGGCGGCCATCAGGCCGGGGTCGACCTGCTGGACGTCGGTCCGGTGGCGGATGCGCACCCCGGCCTCGGCGAGCCGGTGGTAGATGACCGTGGCGCAGGTCCCGTACACCGCGGCGATCTGGCTCATGGACTGCCCGGCGGCATACAGCGCGGCGGCCTGGTCCACCGGGATGTCCTTGCGCCGCCCGCCGGGCCGCCGCACGGTCACCCCGGCAGCGGCGAGCTGCCGCGACAGCGTCCCCGCGCTGACCGAGTACCCGGCGGCGAGGGCGGCCAGGCTGACGCCGTCCTGGTACCGGGCGGCGGCCTCAGCCACCGGGACCGGGTTCCCGCGGGGCCGGGGCGTGACCGCGGCCTCCTCGAGCCGGGCGGCGACCAGCCACCGCGACACGCCATGCTGGGCGGCGATCTGGGTCATGGTCAGCCCGTCCCGCACATACAGGTCCGCGACCTGCGCGGCGGTGACACGGCGCAGCCGCGGCGCGCCCAGCGGCGCCCGGACCCCGCAGGCGGCGAGCCGCCGGCGCACCACATCAGCCGAGACGCCGTACACGCGTGCCAGCTCCGCGCAGCTCGC
>JAICWX010000492.1 GCA_025934635.1 Streptosporangiaceae bacterium
GGCCAGCGGTGGCATCACGCTGCACCGCTGCGCCAGAGTCCGTCCGGCCCGCGCCCGGCCAGGGCTGATGGGATCATTCCCGCCGGCTGACCAGTGGCCCCCGCTGTATCCCGGGCGCGCCCATCGCGGCGCAGGCTCCCCGGGCCAGCGCCGGGCGGGCTGGCGTGGATGAGCGCGGGCGCGTGCCGCCACACCAGGCAGGCGGCCGCGCCGAGGGGGATGGGGGGCAAGTAGGTGACGGCCCGGTACAACAGCACGGCGGCGGTCACCTGGGCACCCGCGCCGGGTCCGGCGCCGGCGGCCAGGAAGCCGGCCAGCCCGGGTTCGGTGATGCCGGCACCGCCGGGGGTGATGGGCACGGCCGTGAGCAGCCCGGCGAACGCGAAGGCCGCGAGGGAGGTCTGCCAGGGCACCTGGGCCGGGGACAGGCCAGTGGCGCGCAGGCAGGCCAGCAGGACGAGCCACCGGGCGAGCTGGCTCGCGGCGGTGGCGGCGGTAATCCGCCAGCCGCGCGCGGCGAGCGGGCCGGCCGTCCGGTCCCGGAAGCCAGGCAGGGATCCGGTGACGTCAGGCGGTGGCGGCCGGCGTACGAGCCGGCCGCCGATGGCGGGCCTGGGCTGGAGCGCGTGGCCCGCGCGGGCCGCGAAGGGCTCGCTGCGCAAGAGCAGGCCGGGCCCGGCCGCCGCGGTGGCGAGCAGGGCCAGGCCCGCCGCGGCGGCGGCGATCAGCCCGGCACCGGGCCGCCCGGCCATCACCAGGACGACCAGGGCCAGGACCGGCAGGCCCAGGCGGGCAAAGATGTTCCAGGTACCCGGTACCAGGGTGCAGAGCACGTAGTCCGCTGTGCTGGCTCCCCAGCTGGACAGCATCGCCCAGCTGACCCCCAGGGCGAGGGCGCCTGCGGCGGGCAGCGTGCTCGTCACCGCGTTGCAGCCGGGGTTGACCGCCGCGGCCTGGCGCACCCGTATCGAAGGCAGCACCGCGCAGGTCATGAACCAGTACGAGGCCATGCTGGCCGCGGCTGCGGTGGCTGCCAGCAGGGCCTGTGGCCGCGTCATCGCCTGCATGCCGGCCCGCACGCTGTGGCAGGACGCGGAATGCGGGACGGCGAACCCGGATATGGCCGCGGCCATAGCGGCCGGCGCCGCGGTGCGCAGGACCTTACGGCCGCGGTGCGGTCGTGTGCTGCTTACAGCCGGCCGCGCGGCGGCGGGATTCACCGGTAACAGCCTCCGGGCCGGGCAGCCGCCAGCCGGGTCAGGCCAGACGCCGGCGGACGTAGCATCATCGCCACCGCGATCCCGGCTCCAGACGGCGGGCGAGCGGGTGGCCGGTCTCCTCGTAGCGCGTCTTGGCGTGCTGGTCCGGTGAGTCGCCGGAGCAGGCCACCCAGGGGCTTATCGCGGGCGCACCCAGGATCATGCTCTGGTCCGGGATCATGGCAAGCCCCCTTATCACGGTGGCGGCGCCGGGCATGGCCCGGCTGATCACCTCCAGCCAACCCCGGGTGACACCACGGCGGAAACAGGCAACCTGAGCAGGGCCCGTCAGCAGAGCAGATCACCGCGGAGCTGGCCGGATGCCGGGCAGGGCAGGAGGATAGCGGCACGCTGGTGCGCCAAGAATGTGGTCATGAGCGTCGCGAGGTTGAACGTGGCGCCGTCGTCGGACCGATCCTCGTATTTCGCGGAGTCCAGCTCCGGTCGCGGACTTGACGGCGCTGCTGCGCGCTGTTGCGCGGCGCCCGGGCTCAGGCTGCGCGAAACAGAGCCGGAGGCCGAGCCTGCGCAGGACCACAGCACGGACGCGCCGGTTCCGGCGATGACGAGCGCGACGGTAACGGCGGCAGCAGGAACAGCCGCAGCTCGCCGGTAGCGAGCACCACTGCGGCCTGCACCGTGAGCACCACCGCGGAAATCGTCAGCAGGCTCGGCACAGATCCGGTCACGACCTTGCGGATGACCGCCATAAGCCAGATGGCCACGGGCCCGGCGATCAGGCCCGCGTTGCGGCCGCCGGCCCACACGGCGACCGCGTAGGCGGCCACGGGCAGCCCGGCTGACCGTCATCGCGCAGCCTGCCAGCGGCTAGAAGCGGACTCGCCTGGCCTGCTCGTTCACCGGTAGGTTTATCTGCGTGACCGGCTGCGGCTGGTGACCAGGTGGAAGGCCAGCAGCAGGATCGCCGCGCCGGCGACGGCGGTAAGCCAGGCGGAGATGTTGAAGAACCCATGCCGGGTGGCTACGTCGAACAATTTCGAGCAGGCCCGGGCCCAGGCCGAGGGCGATCCACGCGATGATGCCCATGACCGGGCTCCTGTACTTCGGTGTGCTGATGGCCGGTCCAGTGCCGGATCGTGACCGGAGGCTTGCCGGGCCGTTGCGCCGCGATACCTTGCCGTCTGGGTTTCACTTGCCAGTTGACCCGCCGCCCCGGGGGCGGAAGCAGGCATGACCCGCAAGCATCATCACCCGGGCCGATAACGGCTGGCGGCCGGGGAGGTGCTGCTGCGTGTGGTGGTCAGCGGGCGGCCGGGGGCCGGCCGGCAGCGCGACAGCGACATAGAACGTGATCATGGTGCCGGGGGGGACGTCACCCGCGGGGGTGATCCCGATGACAGCCCCGCTAGGCTGGCCCGGCGCCGTGACGGGCCGTACCTGGGTACGCAGTCCGAGGGCTTGCAGGCGCAGCGCAGCGGCTGCGGCGGGGATGCCGTAGAACGCCGATGGGATGACGGGCACCAGGCCCGGTCCGGGAGCACCAGCCCGTGTTATAACCGTGACGGCTGGCGGCGGATCGCCGAAGCGGTGCTGAGCGGCCCAGCCTGCCTGCACGGCAAGCAGCAGGAGAGCGGCAGCGGCCGAACTGCGCAGGAGCCGGCGGCGCCGGCTCCTCGTCACGCCCCATCCGGGTCCCGCGGGGATGAGGGATATTCCGGTGATGACGGGGCCGGCGCTCGCCTGGGCGGCCTGCGGGCTGGCCAGGACCCGCCGGGCCCACTGCGCCACGGCCAGCGCGTCGCCCGGACGGCGCTGCGGGTCCTTGGCAGTCAGCGCTGCGACCAGCTTCGCCACCGGCCCTGGCACTGTGCCCGGCAGCGGCGGCAGCGGCTGGTCCCGGTGCGCGAGGGCCACTGCCAGCGCGTTGCCCTGGAACGGCGGCCGCCCGGTCAGGCACTCATAGGCGATCACCCCCAGGCCGTACAGGTCACTGGCTGGCGTGGCGGCCCGGCCGGCCACCTGTTCCGGCGACAGGTAGGCCGGGGTGCCTATCACCAGGCCGGTCCGGGTTATCGGCACCGCGTCTACCGCCCGGGCGATCCCGAAATCGGTGATCTTGACCTGGCCGCCGTCGACCAGCACGTTCCCGGGCTTCATATCGCGATGCACGATCCCGGCCGCATGGGCACACGCCAGCGCCTCAGCCGCCTGCGCCACCAGGCCAAGGACACGGCAAGGGGCCAGCGTGCCCTCCGCCCTGAGGACCGCGGCGAGCGAGGGGCCCTCCACGTACTCCATCACCAGGTACGGCACGCCGTCGGCCGAGCCATCGTGGTAGTCATGGACCTGGACCACGCCCGGATGGGACAGCAGGCCCGCGTGCCTGCCCTCCCAGCGCAGCCGGTCCCGGAACTCAGGGCTGTCGGCGTACTCGGGGCGCAGCAGCTTAACCGCGACGATCCGGTCAAGCAGGGTGTCGCGGGCCCGCCACACCTCGCCCATGCCGCCGGCCGCGACCCTGCTCTCCAGCCGGTAGCGCCCGCGTAGCGGTGGCGGCATGCCCGGCGCATGTTCCCCTGCTGCCCCCGAAGGTTCCCGCCCTGTGCATCCGCGCGGGTGCCAGCACCGCGGGGATAGCGCCGCTCCATCATCGGCGGCCGCCACGGTGGCCTGATCTATCATGATCATCCCTGTGTCCGGAGGAGGTGGGCATCGCGGAGAGCCCGCGCTGGGCGGGCCCGGTCAGCGGCTCAGACGGGACGCTGGTGGATATAGCACAACCTCCAGGGCGATCCTGTTTCCAGGCGGGCGGTGAGCGGGTGGCTGGTTTCCTGGTAGTGCGCCGGGGTGCGTACCCCCGCGGCGCCGAGCCGGACAGCCTGGCCCTGGGCGTGCCCAGGGCCAGGCTCTGGGCACAGATCATTACAGGGCTCCTCTACCGTGGCGGAGGTGCCGGGTGTGGCCCGGCTGGTTACTGGTAAGTCAATCCCGATAGCGGCGCGGCGGAAACGAGCAACCCGAGCAGGGCTCATCACCAGAACCGATCACCTGCAACCCACACCGGCGGGACCAGTCGCATCACCTAAGCGGCGAACGCTCTGGCCCGCCCGCGGACGACGGCAGGCGCCGCAGGCCGCCCGTCGGCCCGGACAGCGCCGGCAGCGCAGAGCCGATCCGCGGACAGGGCGTGCTGAATCCGTGCTGATATCAGGGGATACCGCAGGCCGCTGACCTGTGGAAACTGCCCCGTAGTCCACTATCTTCACCATCTTCGAGGGCACGTCCGAGATCCAGCGCATGCTCATCGGCCGCGCGGTCACCGGACTGGATGTCCGGTAGGCCCATCGCCGCCGCACGCACGCCAGTTTGCTATAGAGCCTGTTCCTGAAGGTCTGGCGGGATCGGGGTTACCCTTCGGCACCGCTGATGCGGGCGCTTGGCGCCGGATGCGGCGTGTTGCCGTGACATGAGGGACGGGTTCCCGGTATGCGCAGGGGTGTCGAATTCTCTGCCGGACCAGGAACCCGCCCATGACATTGAACCGTGTCCGGGCCGCTGACGCGACCTGCCGCTGTGCGTGCGGGTGCGCTGCCCGCGTGCCGCGTTACCCCACTGACCTGACCGACGAGCAGTGGGCGGTGCTGGAACCGCTGCTGCCGGTGATGCTGTGCCTGACCCCGCTGGGAGGCCGGCCGGAGAAGCACCGGCGCCGCACCATGATCGACGCCATGTTCTACCTGGTGGACAACGGGATCAAGTGGCGGGCGCTGCCGGCGGACTTCCCGCCCTGGAAAACCGTCTACGGCCTGCACGCCCGGTGGAAGCAAGACGGGGTCCTGGCCGACATCACCGACCTGCTCCGCGCGGCGGTCCGCACCGCCGCGGGCCGGGATCCCGAGCCGTCCGCCGCGATCATCGACTCGCAGTCGGTCCGGGAGTCCGCCGAGGGCGTCGTCCC